>CAZVVF010000421.1:0-4715 GCA_964630575.1 uncultured Burkholderiales bacterium
TCGGTAAAGGCGGAGAGGGGGAATTCGCAGAGAGGGCCGTCTCCCAGCAGTTCGGTCTTGTAGTGCATGGGAAAGACGATTCGAGGGTCCAGCGAGTTCACCAGCAGTGACGCCTTGGAGGGTTCGAGGGTCTCTTTGCCGCCAACCGGCAGAAAGATAACGTCGACCCGCCCGAGTTCAGCCACTTGAGCTTCGGACAAGAGGTGCCCGATGTCTCCGAAGTGGGCGAAGTGGACGCCTTCCCAAAACCAGTGCCAAATGGTGTTGGGACCTCGTCGCCGTCCTTCCTGATCATCGTGGTAGGTCGGCATCCCATGGAACACGAGTTTCTCGTCGGTGCGCTCCACGTTGAGCTCCGTCTCCGAGGGGAAGTTGTGGGAGCGTTTGACCAACATGGGGTTGTTCTCAAACCGGTAGTAAGCGTTGTGATCGTGGTGTTCGTGGGATACCAGGACCACATCGGGCTCCAGTTGGGGAAGCTCATACGGCATCCTCGGACTGAAAGGATCGATTACGACCGATGTTCCTTTGCTGGAGGTTATTAGAAAGCATGAGTGACCTAGATATCGAACGTTCATCGAGACTCCCTATAAGGTGATGTGGCATGCGGTTTGACGCAGTGTGAGCATTCCCTTTGGTTTACTCCCTGGCGGATCCTTGCTCTCTCCACTTTTTTAGAAAGAGCTGAAAATGGGCATTGACCGGGATGGGGTTGCGGATGGGGTTCATGTGTCCGCCTGGGATGGTGGCTGTGGTGAGATGGGGAATCGTTTCTGCGAGAATGTCTTTCATGGCGAGGACCTCAGGGGGTGAGGTGGTGCCGTGAAGGATATGGATGGGCTGTTCGATCGTGGAGTAGGCCGTGTGTGGAGTCGTGTCGGTGACGACTTCGTAGACCTCGGCGGCGATCTTCTCGGCTCCAGCCATCACGGTGCTCTGTTGGGCCGGCGTCATGGCAGCCCATGCGTCCGGTCCGTTCCAGTAGTCGATAAAGCGCTGCAGGTAGGCTTGGGTCCCGGCCATCGATTTGTTGAGCAGCAACTGTTCGGGGTCAAAGCGCTCCACAATGCTGGCGATGGGAACGTTGCGGTAACTGGCGAGTCCACCCCACAAAACGGGTTCGTAGAGGCACAGTGCCAGAATCTTGCTGGGTCGGGCCAGGGCTGTCTTGAGGGCGATGAAGCCGCCGTAGGAGTGTCCGAGCAAGAGCATCGGTCGATCCAGGGAGTCGACGAGCTTGATGACCTGGTCGACGTCCTCGGTGTAGCGAAAGTCGAGACCGTTGGGGGATTCCGGGCTCTGTCCGTAGCCCAAAAAGTCGGGAGCTAAGAGCGAATGGTGCTCTGTGACCGTCTCAGAGAGCCTTCGCCATTGAAGTCCTGAGAGGCCTGAGCTGTGGAGTGCGATGATGGGAACGCCTCGGTCTCCCCAGCGATGTACCTTGAGCAGAGAGGTCATTCGCCAAGCTAACATTTCTCAATGGTACGGTCAAAGTCGAGCAACGAACGAAGAGCGGAAGCTATATAGATGTAGATGGATATTTGTTTAAGCTGCCATTTCTTTGACAGGTTGAAGCTTGTGGTGATACAATTCCGCGCAATTATGGTTACAACAGACATTTGGAAAAAAGTTGACGAAAACAGCCAACTCGTTGCCGAGCGCAACGAACTGGTACGCCCCGGCGAGACCTTCACTCTCACCGACGATCAAAAGGAAGCTATCGAGTGGCTCAACACGACGATAGACGGTGCCAAGAGGACCGATAGATTTTTGCTCAAGGCACCTACCGGCTCAGGGAAGACGGAGGTTTTCTTTCGAGTCAGCATCGCTCAGGCCGTGGAGAAAGGCAACGTGGTGATAGCCCTGATCCCTACTCGGGACCTGGCCCGGCAGCAGGCCGACTATTTCGAGACTCGTCTCGAGGGGACCGACCTGGAAGTGGCCCAGCTTCACGGTGGGGTTCCACCGCGTCAGAGACTCAAGGTCATGGAACGGGTCGATGCTGGTGAAGTCCGCTTTGTTGTAGGCAGCGCTATGCTTCTTCAGCATAGAAAATACCGCAAGACCCTCGAGTCTGCAGCTCTCATCGTGGTCGATGATGTCAACGCCTTTGACGAGGAAGAAGACCTTCAGCACCTGCGCAACCTCAAGACCCCGGTTCTTTATACAACGGCCACGCCCAGCGCCGTAGAGCGATTCCTCAAGGCTGAAAAAGTCTACGACAAGATGTTCGAAATGAAGCAGATGCCGTTCGACTCCCCAGCTACCGTGGTTCACGATGTGCCAGCGGGTTGGAACGAGAACATCTTCACCCAGATCGACCTTGGGAAAGATATTTTGCAGCGCCACCTCGACGAGGGGAGCCGAGTCTTTATTATCTCCAAAACGCGCGCCCGCGTTCCTGTCATCGCTCAGTACGTGAAGGACCGCTTCGATGTTCCCGTCTCCATTCTGCACGGTGATATGGCTGACTCCAAAGAGCACAGCAAGCGCATGCGGAGCAAGAACAAGGTCAGTGAAGACCGAATTTCTATGATGAAGCAGTTCCGCGATTCTAAGCCCGCTATTCTGGTGGCCACCAACTTGGTCGGTTCGGGCCTCGATGTACCCATGGCCGACATGGTTCTGGTCACGGATGCCGATCACTTCGGTGAGGCGGAGTTGGAGCAGTTGATGGGGCGTGTCGGTCGACGCGAGAGGGGCTCCGACGCCGTTCTCATTCGCGGAACGACCGGAAGCCCGATTCGGGCTGGAATCAAAGTGAAAGCGACAACCAGGGTCCGCAAAGGCGGAGTTGTAACCACTTATCGCATCGTTGACCCAGGTCGGGGCCGAAATCCTAACCGCCGACGAGTGGTCTAGGCTCACTGGAATCCGACCCGGCGGCTCAGGTCGGCGGGGTCGGATCTTCAATTCCGTTAGAATTGAAAGAGATTCTTCTCGGCAGTAGAAGTATCGAGCATGAATTGTCCACGTTGTAACACAGAGCTGAACCCCGTCATGATCGAAGTGTCGGAGGTTCAGGTCTGTCCTAAGTGTGAGGGCACCTGGTATCCCAACGAAGCGTTGGGCAACGTCACGGATCACAGCCTGAGCGAACTCGAGGCCTCGGATTTGAGCCCGAGTCTGGTTTCCGACAAATTGGTCGGCGTGGACCTGGAACAGCCCATCAAGTGTCCCGAATGCCAGAAGCAGATGTCGCGCTACACTTACTCTCTGACTTGTCCTATCGAGCTTGACGAGTGTCCTGAGCACGGAGTTTGGCTCGATGATGGGGAGTTGGGTACGCTGATGCAGTACCTCACGGAGATGGATAAGAGGGTTTCCGAGCGACAAGACTACGCTCTCAGTGAGCGCAATCTGCGGGCTCTCGAGGAACTCAGTAAGAGCCCCAGTTTCTATTCTCTGCCGTCCAACGTTCTAGCCACCATCCACACCGTTCATTCGCGCGAGCGAAGCTAGTTGTCGGGTGCCTCCGAGAGGCGGGAGTCTCTTTTTCGCCTGCTGGAGGCGCTCTATTCTCGTCTCGATTCGAGACTCGCCAAGGGAGCCGCTGAGGGAAACCCCTGCGGTCGCTGCCGTGAGTGTTGTACCGGCCAAGGCTTGAGTCATCACAACGTCACCAGCCTTGAGTTGGAGTATATCGAGGAGCGCGTCGGCGCCGAGAAGCTCCAGAGGTTTAAGACCTTTGTGGCACGAGAGGGCGATGTCGAGATCTGTCCCTACTTCGATGAGTCCCTTTGGGGTTGCGGAATTTACTCTGTTCGTCCTTTTTCGTGTCGTCTGTTCGGTCACTTCCGCAGTCGAGAAACAGCTCTGCCAGAAGTTTGTGTTTTTCGAGGGCAAGAGGAGATCTTTGAGACCCGACACTACATGAGAAAAGTCCCTCAGGCCGCTCAGCTCCGTGATCTGGTGAGGAGGTTTTGGCCTTTTCAAAGGGCCCTCACGAGCCATCCGAGAGCCGTAGGTGAGGAGGCGACGTCAGGACGGAAGGCGGATCCGCTCTTTGACGGCGACGAGCTCGATCAGGCTTTGAGGTTGCAGTCCGAAGGCCGCTTGCAAGAGGCCTTGCAGACTCTCGCACAGAGCGATTTGGAGCAGACTCCGTACGCCCTCTACTGTGCGAGTCTCATTCTCGAGGGGCTTGGACTCCACAGGGATGCTGCTGGCGCCTTGGCGGAGGCTCTGATCGAAGCGCCCGACTGTGTCACTCTCCATTTTCGATTGGCTTGCAACCTGCTATCCTGCGGTGAGGCCGAAGCCGCTGAGGCGTCCCTTCTCACAACTCTCTCGTTGCAGTCCGACCACGCGCCGTCGCTGGCGCTTCTCGGCGGCCAATTTTTGCTGCGAGGACAAAGAGACGAGGCTTGTGTCTATCTTGAGCAGGCCGCCCTGTGCGATCCAGAGGATGGCTCGATTCAGAGAATGCTAGAGACGGCCCGTGGGGATCTTGGCTAAAGGGGAGTGGAGCTTGCTCGCTCGGTTTTTCGACTCGCTGGATCCTGGCTGACGGAACCGGCCCAGTCAACAGCAAAGGCTCCCGTCGTGGATACGAAAGGAGCCTCGCGAGTGGAGCCGTTGTCTAGAGAAAACGGCGTCTATTTATTTTTTTGGGCCAACATCTTGAAGCCAATAAAGAGCGCTCCTCCGGTGACCGCGACAGCGCCGAGGCCCCACAGGGCGAGGGTGGCCAGGGCCAGGCCCGTGCTGAGGAA
>CAZVVF010000422.1:0-4713 GCA_964630575.1 uncultured Burkholderiales bacterium
AGGCCTCCCATCCAGCCGCGCGTGAGTCGATAGACAAATATGTGGATTCTGGTTGACCAACGGACGAGGGTTTTGCGTTTGAGAACGTAGGATGCCAATTTTTCGAACATGTCTCTCTCTTTTGCGGCAAGAAGCAGATTCCCTTAAAGAGAGTGGCGTCACGAGTAGCATAACCGTACCAATGAGGAGCCCTCACAAGGGCCTTGAGGGGTACAATCCAGCTAAAGTTTGAGAAAGAGTGACTTCCCTCAAGGGAAAGGAAAGGGAACAGTGCCTAGGGAGCAGAAGGTGGTGCCCCCCGAGAACTAGCTAGGAATCACCGATGGATACAGAAGTAAAACAACCTAAGGAAGATGAGCCCATTGAGGACTCTTCCGAAAGCACCAAAGATACGCGACTCTTGGTAGCCATCGGCGACCTACATGGAGACTACTATCGCTTAGAGCGATTGCTCCGTGAAAACGAGTTGATCTTGCCTGGAACCGTGGCCTGGAACCCGGAAGCCTCGCAAGTAGACCTGATCCTCATTGGCGACTACGTCGACTGGCGTAACGAGCCATTGGAGGGCCCTCAGGCCGAGTGGGTTCAGGGTGCCAAGCGCATTCTGGATACGCTCTATTCGCTGCATCACCAACTGGAGACGCTGCGCGATCAGAACGAAGGGTTCGATTCCCATATCTACACCATCCTGGGCAACCACGATGAGATGATGATCGAGGCCCACTCCGTCTTTACGTTTTTGGAGATGGACCAACTCAAGGAGTTCTTGTCCGCGGTAGGGCAGAATCGTCACGTGCGCCACGCCATCGCCGGTATGGGTCTTGAGCAGAATCAGATCGAGCGTCTGCTCAAGTTTCTCAACTGGTATGTTCAGGGCGGCCAGGCTACGGTCGAGGGATACGGTGAGCTGGAAGACTGGCGCAAGGCCATGGATACCGAAATGGGTGACTATTTGCGTCAGCATCTTCGCCTCGGCGTCAAGGTCAATGACCGACTTTTCGCTCACACCGCCCCCGACCCCAAACACTTTTGGTTGCCCATCGAAGAGATCGTGAATCTTCCCCCGGATCAATACAAGCTCGCCAAAGAGTCCTTTCTGTGGAGTCGCAAGATCTGGGGCTATGATTATTGCACCGGCTCTCGCACCGTTCCGTTCACTCCCGAGGAGATGGACGAAATGTTGGCGGGCATGGGTGTCAAAGGTGTGGTGGTGGGTCACACACCGCTGCCCCACGACGGAAAGCCCGTTGTGGCTTATGAGGGGCGCGTGATCAACATCGACCTTCACGCCTTCCCGGGTAGTGAAGCGTTCATCGAGCGCTACGTACCGGAGGGTGACAAGATGACGCCCCTTCGCGATCTCTCATTGGGTCGCTAGACCCTTTCTCTGGTGTCCTCAGTCTCTGCAATGAACGCGCTGACCGACGCTCTGTTGGCCAACATCCACTCTGTGGTCAAGGGTGAGAGTGAAGCCATCGAGCACGTGATCATCACGCTTCTAGCTGGAGGGCACATCCTTCTAGAAGATGCCCCAGGGGTCGGCAAGACGGTGCTGGGCAAGACTCTGGCCAAGAGTTTAGACTGTGACTTCGCTCGGGTTCAAGGCACTCCAGACCTTTTGCCGAGCGATCTCACTGGGGTTCAGATCTACAACCAAAAGGAGGGGACGTTCGAGTTTCGGACCGGTCCGCTCCATCGGCAGATCGTCTTGATGGACGAGGTCAACAGAGCCACGCCCAAAACGCAAAGCGCTCTTCTCGAAGCCATGGAGGAGCGCCAGGTCTCCGTGGATGGAACCACCTATCCTCTGCCTCAGCCTTTCATGGTCGTGGCGACCCAGAACCCCATCGAGCAGGAGGGGACCTACCCGCTGCCCGAAGCTCAACTGGACCGCTTTCTCATCAAGTCCTCGCTGGGATACCCCGCCAGAGCCTCTGAGATCGAGATCCTCAAGGAGCAGACCGGAGAGCACCCTCTCAACTCCCTGAAGGCCGTTCTTACGAGGGAGGATGTTCTCACGCTCCAGGCTTCGGTTCGAAGCGTTTTGGTGTCGGATGTGTTGTTGGGGTACCTGGTCGACCTCGTTCGCTTCACGAGAGAGCGAGGGCGAGGAATCACAGGTGTCTCTCCCCGAGGAGGACTCGCTTTGCGCCGGGCCTGTCAAGCGAAAGCCTTTTTAGCGGGACGAGACTATGTCACTCCCGAAGACATTCAGGGCCTCGCTGGAGTCACCTTAGGTCATCGAGTCTATTCCATGACCGACGCCACAGGTAGACTCGGCTTGGAAGTCGTAGCAGACGCGCTGGAGAAGGTGGAGGTGCCAGTATGACATCAGAAAAATTTGTTCGACGAGCCGATCGAATCCATCTCGGGGAGGGCCGATACTTAGAGGCCCGAGCTATCGAGATGGAGTGGTTTGGCACAGACGAAGAGAACGAGTCCGACGACGAGATGGAGACCTTGGCGATCGTCAGATTCTCTGTCAACTCCGAGGAGTATGTGGAACTCGCCAAGCTCGGCATGGTCGACTCGGTGCCCGGGGGCAACGAGGAAGATGTTTCGGCGCGAGTCTCTTTTCGCACGGACCGGGATCTGCTCGACGACGCTGAAGAGGCTCTCCGCGACGAGTGGGAAGAGAGCCTGGAAGAGGAGAGCTCGGAGCTGACCATTTGGAATGACCTCGACTATTGGGAAGTCCACTCTATCGATTGAGGAGATTCAGGACCTCGCTACCAGCAAGATTTTATAGATTTTATCAGAACGGCCTTTCACCACATTCACAGTTCTATCAGGAGTTGCCTTGACCAGAGTACGTTTCGCCCCAAGTCCTACGGGGTTTTTGCATGTTGGCGGACTAAGAACCGCCTTTTATAATTGGGCCTTTGCTCGCGCTACCAAGGGGACGTTCGTCCTTCGAATTGAAGACACGGACCGAACCCGCCTTGTTGAAGGGGCGGTGGAGAACCTCTTGACCTCTCTCGAGTGGGCAGGGATTGAGCCCGATGAGGGGCCACACAACGAGGGGGATTGCGGTCCTTATGTTCAGAGCGAACGCCTGGCGATCTACCGAGAACACGTTGATCGCTTGGTGGCCGAAGGCAAGGCTTACCCTTGTTTTGCCACTTCTGAAGAGTTGACCGAAATGCGGGAAGCCCAGATCGCAGCAGGGGAGAATCCCCGCTACGATGGGCGTTACCGAGATCTGGATCCCGCGCAAGCGCAGCAGCGAATCGATCGGGGAGAGGCTCACGTTATCCGCTTTAAAGTGCCTTCTTCAGAAGACATCGTCTTCGAGGATGTCGTTCGGGGATTGGTCTCCATAAACACCGATACCGTCGATGATCAGGTCCTTCTCAAGTCGGACGGTTTCCCCACCTACCACCTCGCTGCCGTGGTCGATGACCATCTCATGCGGATCACCCACGTGATCCGAGGTGAAGAGTGGCTGACATCAACGCCCAAGCACATTCTGCTCAACCGAGCCTTCGGTTGGGAGCCGCCGCTTTACGCCCACTTGCCTCTCATCGTGAATGAGAACCGAAAGAAGCTCTCCAAGCGAGATGGTGATGTTTCGGTCGAGTCGTACAGAGACAAAGGGTTTTCCTCCATTGGACTGGTCAACTTCTTGGCCTTGTTGGGCTGGAGTGCAGGCGACGACGTGGAGTTCTACCAGAGTCTTCAGGCGATGGCCGAGGCCTTCACTCTCGAGCGCATAAACAAGGCACCGGCTGTCTTCGATGTGGCCAAGCTCCGACATATCAACTTTCTGCATCTTCGTGAGATGCCGGTGGAGCAACTCTCCAAGGAGTTGGACCCCTATTTTCAGGAAGCGGGTTTGACCAAGCCGGATAGCAAAACCATGGAGGGCATCATCGTCGCCATGCGAGAGCGTGCCCATACCTATCCAGAGTACGTAGAGGGGTGTCGCTACTTTTACGAAGCTCCCACCAGCTACGACGAAAAAACCGTGAAGAAACGCTGGAAAGACGATTCTGCGGCACTCCTGTCGGCTTATTGTAAGCGCTTGGAAACCTGTGCTTGGGATGCCGAGACACTGGATTCGGAGTTGCGCGCTGTGACTGAGGAGGCCGGCTGTGGGGCGGGGCGACTCATCCACCCTGTCCGTCTGGCGGTCTCAGGAGTGGGTGGCGGTCCGAGTTTGTTTGACCTTCTGCTGTTGGTGGGTCGCGAGGAGTGCCTCGAGCGCATCGCTACCGCGATTGAACACCTGGCAGGCCAGCCTGCGTGAATAAGGTACTCGCCCTTGACTTCGATGGCGTCATTTGGGACTCGGCTGGAGAGTGTTTCCAGGTTGGTTGGCGAGCCTATCAGGAGTTGACCGGGCGAGACCTCTCGGACAGAGCGTTTGAGAGGGGCTTTTTGAGGGGGCGTCCCCTGGCTCGAACGGGGCACGATTTTTATCTCTTGCTTCGCTTGATGGAGGACGACCCCAATCGGGACCTGGCCCAGATGAGTCTGGCCGAGTTCAGTCACGAACGGGGCGTTCACGCCGATGAGGCAGCCAAGTTCGACCGGATCTTCTATATCTTGCGGGCTCATTTTCGGGACACGGAGCCTGAACTTTGGGTCTCCTGGCAGCGTCCCTACCCTGAGATGATGAGAGTCTTGCAGGAGTGGGAAGACAAGTTCCTGGGCGTGGCTTTAGCCACCACGAAGGATACCGGTTCGGCGCAAAAGCTGTTGGCCTCCGTG
>CAZVVF010000423.1:0-4704 GCA_964630575.1 uncultured Burkholderiales bacterium
AGGGGCGCTCGGACCTCGGATGGACCCTAGCAAACCTCGGCAACCCTCACGTGTGAGGACCGACGAATTGGTCCGGGGCACTCGATCGATGCCGGGCCTCAGGTAGCTGTTCAATCGCTCTCTCAGGTGTCGTCCTTGGGGCGTGCTCCAAGAGCCGGGGTGTCACCTCGGACAGGTTCGTCGAGGAATCGCTGGAAGGTTGAAACCAGAGAGCGAGAAAGGGCCAGGTTGTGAGACGACTTTTTTTTACGATGATGGTCGCTGTACTCATCGCGACGGGGCAGGCAACCGGCCAGAGCCGTCTGGAAAGCGAGTTCAAGCTCGTTGTTCCCAGTGACCAACGAGAGGCTATCTGGGAGTACTTGAGCCAGGCCTATGGACCGAACGGCCGGGTTCTGAAGCAACTCGGTCCCAACTTCAGCGCGACCTTCGCTACCGACGAGTTTCTGGACCGCTATTTCGATACACCCCGGCTACCACTTTTTGATAGCAACTCCGGGTTGCGCCACCGGACCCGACACGTTGTGCAGGGTGTCGACCGCAGCAAGGATGGCCGACAACTGGTTCAGTTGAAGCTTGGGACCGAGGACCAAAGCGGTGTGGTCAGGGAAGAGATCAAATTCAAGACCCGCAAGAACCCTGGGAAAACGAGGGACAACGATGACCAACTCCCTTGTCTAGGATTGGTCAAGCGCTCCGAGCGAAGGGCGCTTAGGACTCACCTTTCAACTCTGTCCATTGAACCCAGGGACCTCACGGAGGTGGCGACTCTGTTCCAGGTCCGACAGCGGACCTACATCAGCGAGAACGGTCAGCCGTTCGCCACGATCACGCTGGATCGAGTGATGGGACGCCGTTGGATATACACCATCTCCTTCGACGAAATGGAGTTGGAACTCAACGAGATGGCCTTCACCGAGGCCGACGAAGCGGGTCGTGAGCGCATGACTCGACTCAACACCCTGATGAAAGAAGACCTCTTCGCCAATTTCCCCGACCTCAAGCAAGACCAGACGCCAAAATACAACAAAGCGGTGAACCTGCTGCGAGAGAAGGACCCGTTCTTTCAGGAGTCGCTGACCTGGGGGGGGCGGCCCGAGTTCTTGCTCCTGATTCCACTGCTCTTGATGGGCTGGGCGGTTCGTAAGTTCTGGCGTCACAGAGCATCGGAAACGGAGTCTTAAAGCGCGATGGACCGGTTGTTTCTAAGCGATCGGCGCTACCCGGTCCGATAGCGGAGTTGATGATGAAAGAGGCTCTGGTCAAAAGGTAGGTTTTGTCCTGACGGGAATCTGAATTGATGGCATCTAAGACAGAAGACAGCAACATGCAACATATATCGAGACTGAGAACGTTTCTGGAAGCTCACCGAAACGAACGTCACGTCATTGTGATTCAAGACTATCCAGACCCCGACGCGATCTCCTCGGCCTTGGCTCACAAGATGATTTCTGACAAGTTTGGAATTCGCTGTGATATCGTCTACTTGGGTGAAGTCAGCCACCCTGAGAATCTGGCTCTGATCAGAGTGCTTGAGATAGAGTTGCTCAAATGGACGCCAGAGATGTCTTTGGAGGGCTATGACGGCGCTATTTTCGTAGACAATCAAGCCATCAACACCGCCCTCTGGCCAAAACTTGAAGAGCAAAACGTCAGAGCGCTCGCCATCATCGACCATCACAGCGCCCAGAATGCTCCCGAGGTTGAATACAGCGATATTCGAGCCGTGGGAGCGGCCGCTACCATCTATTCCCAGTACATTGAGCAGGGTATGCTGAGGCTCGAAAGCAGTCACTCTCCCCACGCTCGTTTGGCCACCGCTCTGATGCACGGAATTCGTACGGATACCGCCAACCTAGTGAACGCCAGAGCCGACGATTATTTGGCGGCTGCCTACCTGAGCCGATTCTTCAACTCCTCGCTATTGAGTCAGATACTAGGCGTGAAGCGAAACGTCCGAGTGATGGAGGGGATCGAGAAAGCTCTGAGCACTCGGAGACAGGTCAACCATCTGACTTTGGCTGGAATAGGCTTCTTGAGAAAGAAGGACCGCGACATCATCCCACAAGTGGCCGACTTCTTGCTGACCGAAGAGGATGTTCACACGGTTGTGGTCTTTGGGGTGGTTATGAACGAAGATGGCAGTGAGTCCATCGTGGGTAGCCTGCGCTCTTCCAAACTCACCTTGAGTCCGGACGCTTTTCTCAAGGAGGCCCTCGGCGTGGGTAACGATGGTCGTCCCTTCGGTGGCGGGCGTCGAAACGCGGGCGGTTTTGAGATTCCACTCGGCTTTATTTCGGGAACCTTTGATGACGAGTATGAAAACCTAAAGTGGAAGCTTGTGGAGCGAAAGATTGAGCAACTCATCTTGGGAAAAATGGGGACAAAAGACGGGAATTCCGGACAGAAGAGCCTGTGAAAGCGCTCGTTTTGAGCGAACTCGCCTAGCTTGGAAGAGGTGAGGTTCGACTTGGCTCCATCACTCATGAACCCAAAACAGTCCCAAAGGTCTGTCCCCTCAGTACTTTGGGTCACGGGTGCCAAGAGACAGCATGGCAAACCTTATGACTTGGGGGGGAAAACGGAGAGTTCTCCGTTGGCGGACTCGCGCTCGCGAGTCCGCTTCTTTGTTCGCCGTGAGCGGAATCCGAGTCTAGACCCTTCTCGACAACTTTGGGGGTGAGTCCTTTGAGCGAACGAGCCGAGAGTCAGACTCCCAAGGGCGCAGGCTTAACCCTCGAAACTTGTTATGGAGCCAGTGTTGGGATTGATTTCGTAGCTGACAGATTGGCCATTGACCACACTGGTAAAAGTGGGATTTGAGCTGCGCGACTCGTCGTACCGCTTGTACTCAAAGGTCATAGAATTTTGGTCGTCTGTGATCACCTTGAATCGGTCGACATCACCGGTTTGGGGGTCAAAGCTGAGTTGGGCGCCGGAAACTTGAGTCGCAGTGTCTGGACCATTGTCCAGGTAACGGTCTGCCACAACGACTTCGCCTTTCTCGGGGTTGAAGTCGATGTCACTGTTGTCCAAGTTGGCGAGTTGTTGGCCGTAGTCGGAAAAAGCGTTGTTGAGCGATTTTTCAACACCCTGTGCCTTGGTGAATTCATGGGCTGCCTCGGCGCTGCGAAGTACGGGCTTGGGGTTCATTTGGGGAAAAGAATTGAGTTTCATAGTATTGCCACCTGCATAGTTTCTAAGTTGGACTGAGGGTAACCATTGGTCCTGAAAGTACACTGAAAGGTAAGCGGTCCCTGACGTACGCGGTTCCGTCGTCCTTTTCTTTCCGGTAAGCACTGCTGAAGAGGAGTGCTTTTGTGAGAAAGAGACGAGATATGGAACAGCAGTTGGAGTTGGCTCGGAAGTTCGGAGGCGTCGGGACCGCTATACGATTTCCCAGAGCTGCATCATTCCCAAGTCTTCATGGTCAATGATGTGACAGTGGATCACACCCTTTCCTTTGAACTCCTCGAAACGAGTTCTTAGGGTGATGGAGCCTGGTGTACCGTCGGGCAGAGGAGGGGGAACGAGCACAGTATCACACCAGATGGGTCGTGCTAAAGCCTGTCCATTAATATGGGTCAACATGAGGTCGTTGGTGTGGGTGTGGAAGGGGTGCCCGAAGTTGTTGTTACGGTTGGAAATGACCCACTCTTCAGCCGTGCCGATTTGAAAAAAATGGTCGATTCGATCGTGATCAAAGAGTTTGTCATCGATGAGAAAAAGAGGCTCCCCCTCAGGCGTCGATCGCACATCGAAAACGATCTCTCTTCGCTGCACAATTTCGTCATCACCGATCAGAGGGCGTTGCCCACCGGGTAAAGGGCCCGTGGGTAAATTCATGACCACTGGGTCACCGCTAACCTCCACTGTAAGAAGCACTCCCAGAATACTCAAGTCGGGGTTGACAAGCCCGTCCTCCATTTTCTCTAAAGAGTAGGTGCCGGGAGCACCAGCTTTCACGAGAACGTCATATCGCTCGCCGGGTACCATTAAGATCTCATCTTGCCAGACGGCTTCAGGGTAGGTGAGCCCGTCTTTTGCGATGACCAGAAATTGGTGACCTTGCAGCCGCAGGAGGGCAAAGTTGCTCACGCAGCCTTGCACCAGTCTCCACCGCTGCACCTCTCCTGGTTGCATTCGTACTGTCGGGTTCACATGACCGTTGATGGTGATAAACGAGGTCGGGGTCGCTCCGGCAAAGGCGTCGATGGAGAAGACGGGAGGCGTCATTCCCTGGACAGTGAGCCTGAGTTCCGACATCACCATCACAAGATCCATGGCCGCTGCGATGTCCGCTTGCTTGTCCAACTCGGATTCAATGATGAGAGCCCCCATCATTCCCCCGAACATTTGCATGCTAGCCGAACCGTGGCGATGGGGGTGATACCAATTGGTTCCTCCGGGATGGTCGTGAGGGACCTCGATTTCCACTGGGCTTGAGGTGCCTGGCTCCATGTCGCGTAAAACGTTGTCACCGATGCCGCTGGGGGAAACATGGAGTCCATGAGTGTGGAAATTGGTCGTGCTAAAAGAGTTAGGAGTGTTGGAATCGACGGATGGTGAGCCTGGTCCGCACAGAGGATCTTCAAATTCGGAGGCCGGGAGGTCGTTTTGGATATTGATTTTAAGAGTGTCGCCGGGACGGATCCTGAGAGTTGGACCCACCAAGGACTCGTTGTAAGTCCGGGTGTAGGCCCG
>CAZVVF010000424.1:0-3037 GCA_964630575.1 uncultured Burkholderiales bacterium
CCTCCCTCGTCGGTTCAACCCCGAAGGGATCACATCCGAACAACTTTGGGCCCAATCCGCCGACGGCACCCAAGTGCCCTACTATCTCATACGCCCTGAGAGTCAAACGACAAAACCCGCACCGGCCATCCTCTATGGCTACGGCGGATTCGAGGTTTCTCTGCTGCCCCGCTACCTCAGCCTGGTGGGAACAAACTGGCTGGAGCGCGGAGGGATCTACATCTCCGCCAACATTCGTGGCGGCGGAGAGTTCGGACCCGAATGGCACCAGGCAGCCCTGAGAGAAAAGCGCCACAAGGCCTTTGAGGATTTTGAGGCCATCGCCCGCGACGTTGTCGAGCGAGGCTACACCACAGCCAAAAAACTAGCGATTCACGGCGCCAGCAACGGCGGCCTACTCACCGGAGCCGCGCTGACTCGTAGCCCGGAACTCTTTGGAGCCGTCCTCATTGGTGTGCCCCTCCTCGACATGCAGCGTTACCACACCCTGCTCGCCGGCGCGAGTTGGATGGCTGAGTACGGTGACCCCGACAACCCCGACGACTGGGCCTACCTCAAAACGTTCTCACCATACCACCAACTGAAAAGAGAAAAGAAGTACCCACCCGTCCTTCTCTACACCTCCACCAAGGACGACCGAGTCCATCCTGGACACGCCCGAAAAATGGTGGCCAAACTCCGGGAGTTCGGACACACCGTTGACTACTACGAGAACCTCGAGGGCGGCCATGCCGGTGTGAGCAACAACAAACAGCAGGCCTATCTCACCGGCCTGATCTACTCTTACGTATGGGACAAACTAGCCTGAGCCAATTCATCTGCCGAATATTTGGTATTGAGGAAAAACAGCTCAAACCCGCTGCTTTGGCCTCTCTGTATATATTTTGCATCCTAGCTGGATACTACGTTCTCAAGCCCCTGCGCGAAGAGATCGGGCTTCTGGTTGGCAAGGAGCATGTCACCAAGCTGTTTCTGGGCACTATGCTCGTGATGCTGGTGGCCAACCCCATCTTCAGTTTTTTGATGAACCGCTTCAACCGAGTGCTCTTCATCAAGCTCGTGTACCGATTCTTTGCCCTCAACATCCTCGCGTTCATCGCCGTCTTCAAGTACCTCGAAGCCACAGGACAAATGCCCGAGGGTGGCGAGGCGACGCAAGTCACGGGGCTCGCCTTTGGTATCGGCGTGGTCTTCTTTCTCTGGGTCAGCGTCTACTATCTATTTTGTGGGAGTCTGTTTTGGGCTCTGATGGCCGATCTGTACGATTCCAGACAGAGCAAAAAGATCTTCGGCTTGGTGGGGGCCGGGGGAACCCTGGGCGGCATCGCGGGATCGGGACTCACCAAGTTTCTGGTGGACGCTATTGGCCCTACCAACCTACTCTTTGTGACCATGGTCCTGCTCGAGGTTGCCGTCTACGCCATGATCGGCATGACGCGAAACTACTCAGAGCCCGTCCGCAAAACCGGTGAAAAGAAGCCGAACGCTTTTTCTGGAGTGGGCGATATTGCCAAATCTCCGTACCTTATCGGGATCTGCTTCTATCTTTTTCTCTACACCTTCACCTCATCGTTCATATACTTTCAGCAACAGTATATCGTGGACGCGGCCTTCTCTGACCGAGAGTCTCGGGTGGACTACTATGCGACCATAGGCCTGGTGGTCAACTCCCTGACCCTGATCATCCAACTCTTCTTTACCGGTCGGCTCCTGCCCCTGGTGGGCGTCTCTGCCGGACTGTCCTTGGTTCCGATCGTCACCGCCTTCGGCTTTCTAGCCCTCGGCTACGAATCGAGTGTTACGGCGCTGGCCATCGTGGATATATGCCGTCGAACAGCCAACTACGCGATAACCCGACCCTCCCGCGAAATTCTCTTCACCGTCGTCTCGCGTCAGGAAAAATATCTCTCCAAGAGCTTTATCGACACCTTTGTCTACCGGGCCGGTGACGCCATTGCCTCCGGTGCCTTTGAGGGGCTCACCGCGTTCACCACGAACCTACAGACGGTCTCTCTCATCGCCATGCCGGTGGCGCTCACCTATCTCGTTGTGGCCTGGCTTCTCGGAAAAGCCCAAGCCCGCAAGGCCTCTGACCAAGAGAGTCTTTCCGCAGCACAGAGCTGATCGAGATCATAGACATTTCTCGGTCTATACCCTATTCTACCAGCATATTTAAATACAACAATCCGTAAAGGGTTGGAGATATAGGTGGTAATATGCGAATCCGGAAAACACTGTTGGGAATGATAGCCTTGGGCCTCTTGAGTGGCTGCACTCAAAGCAAGGGTGTCCCTGATCAGGCTCCTACCGAGACACCCGCCCCGGCTAGCGCCAGCGCCAGCGCCAGCCCCAGCGCCAGTGATACGGACCTCCACAAAACAGCGACATCTCTCTTTAAGCCCCTGCCCAAACACATGTCCGACGAGCCGGTCAACACCGAGATGGTCGACCTGGGGCGCATGCTGTATTATGAAAAACGGCTCTCGAGCGACGGAACGATCTCCTGCAACACCTGCCACAACCTCAACACCTACGGGGTTGACGGCGAGCCGACCTCAATGGGAACCACCGGAAAACGGGGCGACCGAAACTCACCAACCGTCTACAACGCTGCCTCCCATATCGCTCAGTTTTGGGATGGCCGCTCCCCCGACGTAGAGGACCAGGCTAAGGGCCCCGTCACCAATCCAGTGGAAATGGCCATGGCCAGTGAAGAGGAAGTCGCTGCACGACTCAAGGTCATCCCAGAATATCAAGAGGCCTTTGCCAAGGTCTTTCCTGACAGCCAAGATCCCGTCACCCTCGACAATGCAGCCAAGGCGATTGGAGCCTTCGAGAGAGGCTTGGTGACCCCGTCGCGCTTCGACGACTATCTGCAAGGCGATCTCACCGCCCTCGACGAGAAACAGCTCGTAGGCATGCAGACCTTCATTTCGGTGGGCTGCGCCACGTGTCACAACGGCGCTGGTATAGGCGGCGGTCAGTACCAGAAGCTCGGAGTCAAAAAACCCTACCCCACCCAAGACGAGGGGCGCTT
>CAZVVF010000424.1:3047-4695 GCA_964630575.1 uncultured Burkholderiales bacterium
TCAACGTCACCGGCAAAGAGCGTGACAAGCTCAAATTCAAAGTGCCTGGCCTGCGCAACATCGAGAAAACAGGGCCCTATCTTCACGATGGCTCGCTGGAGTCTCTGGACCAAGCGATCCGAATCATGGGAGAGTATCAATTAGACAAGAAACTGACCGACCAGCAAGTTCAAGAGATCTCCGATTTCCTAGGCTCGCTAACCGGTGAGATTCCCGTTGACTACGTCAAAGAGCCCGCCCTACCGGGCCTAAAAGCAACCCCAGCCGAATAGTCGGGAGGGACTGCGGGCTGTTCGCAGCATCCCGTAACTATGGATCCAGACTCAGAACGCCTCCATCTCGATGTCCTGGTGGTCGGGGCAGGGATCTCGGGAATCACGGCGGCCTACCGCCTGCAAACGGAGTGTCCGCAAAAGCGCTTCTGGGTGCTGGAAGCGAGAGAAGCCATCGGAGGCACCTGGGATCTGTTCCGCTATCCCGGGGTGCGCTCCGATTCGGACATGTACACCTTTGGGTTTCCCTTTGCTCCCTGGACCGGTGAGCACACCATGGCCCAGGGTGAAGAGATCCGCACCTACATCGAGGAGACAGCCAAGAGGTTCGGACTCGACCGACATATCCGCTTCGGGCACCGACTCCTAAAAGCCGATTGGTCGACATCATCGAGCGCTTGGCAGGTTCAGATCCAGACCCCCCACGAGGTCCTGTCTCTGAGTTGTCAGTATCTCTGGATGTGCACGGGATACTACGACTTTCGGCAAGGGTATACTCCGGCGCTCCCGGGCTTAGCACACTTTCGAGGACGCATCGTCCACCCTCAGAAGTGGCCGCAAGAGCTCGATTACACAGGCAAAAGGATCGTGGTCATAGGAAGCGGCGCCACCGCGGTGACTCTGGTCCCGGAATTGGCCAAGAAGGCCGAACACGTGACTATGATCCAGCGCTCCCCCGGGTACCTCGCCAACGTTCCCACCACCGACCCATGGGCGCGCCGACTGAAACGCTATCTCCCCCACCGAGTGGCCTGTTGGCTGCTGCGCTGGAAAGGCATTCTCCATCAGTCCTTCGTCTTTCAGTTGGCCCGCAGATGGCCAGAGCGCAGCAGAGAGTTCCTCCTGAGCCAACTGCGCTCTGAACTGGGCAAGCGACAGGTCCAAGAGCATTTCACCCCGCGCTACAATCCTTGGGAGCAACGACTCTGTGCAGACGCCGACGGAGAGTTTCTGTCGGCGCTTCGGACCGCCAAAGCCTCGGTGCTCACCGACACCATCAAGACCTTCACGCCAGAGGGGCTGGTCCTAGACTCGGGAGTGGAAGTTCCCGCCGACATCGTGGTGACGGCAACAGGTCTCATCGTAAAAATCTTCGGGACAGCTCAACTCCTTCTCGACGAGAGCCCTCTGTCACCCTCAGAGCATCTGGTCTACAAAGGGACCATGCTCAGCGATGTTCCCAATATGTGGTTCGCACTCGGCTACACGAACATGTCTTGGACCCTCAAGTGCGACCTGAGCGCTCGTTATGTTTGTAGGCTCCTTCGATTTATGGACGACAGGGCTCACAAGGTGTGCACGCCCTGTGTGAAAGACCCCAACCTCAAGGCCGACCGGCTGCTCGATTTTAGCTCAGGCTATCTGCTCCGCGCCCA
>CAZVVF010000425.1:0-4695 GCA_964630575.1 uncultured Burkholderiales bacterium
GGTTCCGGCTCTGGTGTTGGCTCCGGATCATCGCCCGCTGGACCTCTCACCTGTCGGATCTCCTCGGGAGTCAATTCCTCCACGACCAAAAAGTTGGCGTGGAACCACTCAAACAGCGCTTTTCCCATGGCCGCGACCGGAATGCCGAGCAACATGCCCCACACACCTGCGGCCTCACCTCCAGCGAAAGCCGCGAACATAACGAAGAGCTCGGAAACCCCAATGGCGTCACTCATGAGCTTTCGCTGGACCGTGTTGTCGATGAGCATGTTCACGACGTTGATCACAACCAGAACGAGAAGCCCGAACCCTAGATCGCTCTCGGGCAAGTAGCCGAGCACTCCGCCGAGAATTGAGGTGGCGATAATTCCCACCACTGGCACCGGATAAGCCAGCCCCGCTACAAAGGCCACCAGGCCCTTGTAGGGAAAGTCGTGGCCCGTTATCCAACTCAGAAGGACAAGGGAGATGAAGGTCGCTATCGTGCAGGCGATCGAGGTGAGGATCGTCGCCTTCAGATAGCCACCAAAGATCTCATTCATCTTTTGGGAGAGGGAACGGACTTCATCACGGTATTGTCGAGGCAGCTTGAACAGGAACTGCTCGGCCATGCCGTGCCAGTTCATGAGCATAAAAAGCGAGACCAAAAAGGCCGTGCACAAGAGCAGTATTCCTGAGATCAATTGACCAAAAAAGGAGCCCAGAGTAGCCAAGAGCTTGGAGACCCAAACCCCGATGGTTGTCGTACTGTTCTGGATGAGTTCGGCGCCTTGCGCCATAGCCTGCTCACGGTAGGCTTGCGGCACGCGAGCCAGAATGGGCTCGACCTTGAGCCGAAGGGCTTCACTGAGATCGGCAGGGTCGGAGAACGTGTCCTGCAGAGCGAGCAACCTCTGCACTTGGTCGGTCAAGTGAGGAACAACCATGGACCCACCGGCAACCAAGATTCCAACCAGCATTCCCGCGACAATACCGACCGAGAGTCCGCGCGAGCACTTCTTGATGGGACCGAGCTTCTTGCCTTGCAGCATGTCGACCACCGGATTGAGGAGGTAAGAGATGAGCCAGGCCACTGCGAAGACGATGAGAGTCTTAGGAATCTGAGACAAGCACCAAATAAAGGCGATAGCAACAACGGCCCATAGGATGTGCTTCCAAATGGGAGTCGTCGCCGTGTGGATCTCGATTTCGTGACCCGCGATTTCCGCTGTAACGTCAGGGCTCATAGGGCTATCCAGGTTCCGATCTGATGAGAATTCCGGTATCGAGTTGATTCGCAAGATCCACAAAGACGTCTAGAAGTTCGAGTTCATCGATGAAAGCTTGTTCGGCCGAGAGGCTCTCCGTCACCAGTTCAACACCCGGTTCGTTGGGCAGTTGCCAGCTGGGGTAGTGACCACGGGTAACCTGAAAGCCGACCGTCTCCCCGTTGCTGGAGAGGCCGAAGAAGCCCTTATCCTCGCGCCAAAGCTTGCTGAAGGTATGGGGGATCGGAGACCCGTGGGTCGCCTTGACCAACAGTCCATGACGGCTCATGTAGACCTGATAGCCATCGTTGAAATCGATCAGTGCTGGGGGGCCGTTGCCGTCCCAGGCAAAGAACTGGGATCGGGCCTCGTGGCTGTACTGCCCGTCGCCGTAGGGGATTCCGTCCAAGCGCGGTTGGGCCACCGGCCAACTCTTTTCCTTCAGTTGCTCACGGGTCCAGACCAACGCTTTGGCCAGTTCGCGCAGTTGCTCAGGATAGATCGGGGTGCCGTCCACAGGGACTTCGTTCCAGGGAGAGTCCGGTACCAGTTCGTTGAAAGCTCGAAAGAGAATATCAAAACTATTGACCGGGCCCTTGCACCCCTCGAGACCTCCAAAGACCGAGAGCGGGCACGGCTCGCAGTAGTCCAAGATCTCGTCGTTGCCACGAAAAGCGAGCGCTTGCCTCATCGCCTCCCATTTGAAAAGAGGTCGTCCATCGCTGTAGTAGTCCACAATGATCTCTTGTGGCTCAGCACAGGGACGGCCCGAGACGGCGAAAATGTCGATAGAGAGTTCCCAGGGTTTTGCATAGGGTAACGGCAGCATTGCAGCCGTTTTCGCTGGACCACAGAAGGCCCCTCCCCCTCCTCAGTCAAAGGCCGCCCTCATCATGAGAATCTTTGCCTTGGCCGACTTCCATCTTTCCCTTTGCGGAGACAAACCGATGGACAAATTCGGAACCCATTGGGAGAATCACCCGCAGCGTATTGAAGAGGCCTGCCGCGCCGTGATCACCGATGACGACCTCTTTCTTATCCCCGGAGACCATTCTTGGGGCCTACGTCTCGAAGACGCCGAAGAAGACTTGCGCTTCATCGAGAGCTTGCCTGGCAAAAAGGTGCTTTGCCGAGGCAACCACGACTACTGGTGGCAAGGGATCACCAAGGTGCGGGAACGCTTCCCGGGACTGACCTTTCTGCAGAACGACGCCGTGCACTTCGGAGACGAGGTCTCCTGTTGTGGGACCAGGGGTTGGTCACTGCCGGGATCGCCTGGCTATAGCAAGGAGAAGGACGAGAAATATCTCAGTCGTGAGGTGCATCGATTGCGTCTCTCGCTGAAGCAACTCAATCCCAAAGCCAGAATTAAGATCGCCCTGATACATTACCCACCGCTGTTTTCCAACGATTTGGACACGCCCTTTTCAGAGGCCCTTTCAGAGGCCGAGATCGACCTCTGCGTCTATGGGCACATCCACCTTTCTACCTCGGGCCGATTGGACTGCTCGGTCCTCAACGGCTGCCACCGTAAAGTCCTATATCAGTTGGTCTCTTGCGACACCTTGGGATTCCAACCATGGGAGCTTGACACCAGTAAACTGAAGCGTTTGAGGGCTTAGAATCGGTTTCGAGGATGCACGAGCGCGCTCGAAGGAGAAGGGGCTTCGAGCAAATCCGAGAAAGCGGCCCGCCATGTTCGCCTTGAGGTTTGTTCTACTTTTTCTTACCTGGTGTGCTTTCTCGGGCCTGTTCGATCCCTTCCATTTGACACTGGGGATTTTGGCTTCAGGGTGGGTGGCTCTGGTCTCTACGCATATAGCCCTATCCCAGCCGATCTCGCGTCACTCCAAGGGTGCCGTGCCGATGCTGTTCGGATTGCTGGGTTATATCCTGTGGCTTTTGGTTGAGATCTTGAAGGCCAATATTCAGGTCCTGAGGCTCTCCTTTGCCAGCAACCCTCGAGCTGTTCTCAGCCCCGTAGTGGTGGAGTTTACAACCGATCTCTCCGACGATTTTTCCCGCTTCTTACTCGCTCACTCCATCACCCTCACTCCAGGGACCGTCACGGTGAGACTCGATGGCGACCGATATATCGTTCACGCCTTGACGCAAGAGATGGGCGACGCCGTTCCCGGCGAGATGGAAGAGCGCTTGCTCAAAATTTTTGGTGGTGTCGAGGAGGTTCCCAATGGTTGAGAACTGCCTCAACGTCTTCGGATGCCTGCTCATTTTCTTTATGCTACCGCTGCTCTATCGAGCGGTTGTTGGCCCCACCACGATCGACCGCATGATCGGGGTCAACATCATCGGTACCAAAACGACGATCCTGCTGTTGATCATCGGCTTGCTATTCCATCGCATCGACATGTTTATCGACCTAGCTCTGACCTACGCCCTGCTGAACTTCCTCGCCAGTCTGGCTGCAGCCCGACTGCTAGAGAGGCTCGGCCGGGGCAAAGAGCACGAGTCGCTCATCCGTGTTGAGGCGGGAGGGAAAAAATCGTGACAGTCTATATTGGTCTCTTCCTAATGGCAACGGGCCTGGTGTTCTTTCTGGGTACCGTACTCGGGGTTCATCGCTTCCCCGACTGCTACACGCGAATGCACGGGGCAGCCAAGGGAGACACCTTGAGTTCCATCCTCTTCATTCTGGGCATCCTTTTGGTCAGTATTGACGGCTTTGGAATCGAGACCATGGTGCGCACCGCGAAACTCTGGTTTATTATCTTTTTTCTTTTCATAGCCTCACCCGCAGCCTCCCACGCTCTCGTTGCTGCTGGCTTTCGGCGTGGCGTGGTGCCTTGGAAGCCGGGGAATGCTAGCGAAAAGGTGGAGGCAGGTGAGCCGTCATGACATGGGTCTTGGATCTCTTTTTGCTGTTCTTTATAGCCGGTACCGCGATCGCTGCTCTGGAGAGTAAGTGTTTGCTGACCTCGGCCATCATTCTGGGGGCTTACTCTTTTATGATGTGCTTGGTCTACGCTGCCTTGGGAGCCGTGGATGTTGCCTTCACTGAGGCTGCCGTTGGCGCAGGAGCGGGAACGGTCTTCTTTTTGTCGACCATCTTGCGGATCGGAAGGGACACCTCCCAATGAAGAAATTTGCAATTCTGGTCACGGTTTTGGTGGGAGCCATCCTGGTTTGGGGAGCCACAGACTTTCCCCAGTGGGGAGACCCCAACAGTCCAGCGAGCACCCATGTCTCCGACCGATACATCACGGAAGCCTACTCAGCGAGTCACGTGCCGAACTTGGTCTCAGCGATACTGGCCGATTACCGGAATTTCGACACCATGTTCGAGACCACTGTGGTCTTCACCGCGGGCACGGCCATCTTCTTGATTCTTCGGCTCCCCTTGGGGCCCTTGGCCCGTCGCCGGAACTCGAAGCACCCACAGGCAGAGCGACACCCGCTCCCTCGCGACCCCATTCTCGAAATGGCATGC
>CAZVVF010000426.1:0-4687 GCA_964630575.1 uncultured Burkholderiales bacterium
TGGTGGCTTCTTTGGCGATTGCTCGGGCCTCGGAAGGGGTCAGGCCCTCTGCGGCTGCCGGGAGTAGTCCGGCCAGTAGTATTGTCAGCAAAATTGAGCTGAACAGTTTTAGATTCTTCAAAGATATCGTTCCTTTCATAAAACAACTCACACTACGACCGCGAACTCACCCGGCTTCCAGGTGAACATCTCAAGCGCGCGCAGCGAAAAAACTCATTCTAGCGTATTCGTGGGTGGGCCCGAATGATGACCCTGGACTCGTGCACGGTACCCTTTAGGACCTCTTGGCCTATTGCTATGACCTTTTGCGCCGAAGGGAGAGAGACGGCCGCGGTTTCGATCTCGATCTCTCGGGGCTTGGCTGGGTCCTTCCCTAGAGAAACGTTGAAGCTGAGAATGTTGGTGGCCACGATAGAGACCCCCACAACACCGTCTTCCAAAAGCATCGCCGAGGTATCGAGACCGTTGGGGCGTGTCAGATAGCGACTCTGGATAGCCGCCACCCCAACCTTGGGATCGGCTTGAGCAAAGGGGATTTCGGCGCTGCCTTCGTCGCTAGGGTCGGTGAGAGCGCCGTTGTCGATAACCTTGCGTATCACGACCTTGTGGGGACACTGAACTTCAAAGCCGTCAACGCCTCCCCCTGTGCAGTCGAAACCAACGAGAGCGGCGTGGTTTTCTGGGACCACAGCGTAGTAGAGGACATGATTTTGCCAAAAGGGAGTTCCATTGCTGGTTCTCATGAACTCCCCGGTCGTGTGGTTCACGGCAGAGAGAAACCAAATCGCACTCCCGTCGAAAGGCCCTAACGAACTCGGTCCGTCGGTCTTGCCAACAGAGGTGAAACTCGTCTCGCTCAGGTCCTGAGTGATTCGATTGCGAACCTTCCGTAGGCTAACTTGGGCGTCGGAGCCTCCGCTGGTTCTTCGCCAAAGCTCGTAGGACTTGGTGAAGGAGAGGGCGAGCAGCACCCCGAGAAGGCTAAAGATTCCCAGGGCCACTCCCATCTCAATAAGAGTGGCCCCACGGTTCAAAGGACCGGCCGAACCTTTCACAGCTCAGCTTCTCCAACCAGTCGGCTGTGGGTTAACTGCAGCTTTCCGTAGCCCTGACGCTGAGTGTCTTTGCTGTCCCACCAACTCAAGACGACATCCACCTTCTTGAGCCGCCTGCCTATGGCGCCACCAACGGGGTCCCCATCGGTGTTGAGTACGGTCCTGGCGAAGACCTCGTATTCAAACTCCGTACCGTTGTTGACAACCTTACCTTCGGCAAAGGGGGTTGAGGTGTGCTCCTCCTCCAGAAAATCTCTTCGCAAGGGACCCGATGGGTCGGCTCGCATTTTCTCGACAAGACCGTCGAGAATCTGCGTCGCCACCAAACCTCCGACCCCCTGGTCCACGCTCTCCTGGTTCATACGAGCCACCGAGATGGAGAGGGC
Organism: uncultured Burkholderiales bacterium; assembly: GCA_964630575.1. GTDB lineage: Bacteria > Vulcanimicrobiota > Xenobia > Xenobiales > JADMJV01 > JAEXNA01. The sequence goes on from CAZVVF010000426.1 coordinate 1,442, forward strand.
GAGAACAGACAGAATCGCAACAGAAACCAGGGCGAGCGCCACGAGGACCTCTCCAAGTGTGAATGCGTAAAGACGGCGTGAATGTTTCAAACGAATGAGAGCCTAATATGGGTTGTAGAGCGTCTGGTGGAAACGCGCAGGCGGTGGAGTTTCGGCCAGGCCAAAGAAATAGGCGGGATTGTAGCGGAGGTCCAACCCGCCTATCTCTGCTCTGATGATGCCGTTTCTGTTGCTCCCAGGTACTCCAGACGGGTCCCCACCGTAGGCCACAATGGCTCCTTCCATTATGAGATCGCCCTCCCTGGTAACGAGGCTCGAGTCACTACCGAGCTTCATCTCCAGTCCGCCCCAGGTGTAGACCACACCCTTGATGTTAAGGTTTTTGTAGTACCACTCATTGCTCCCTACCTCTTTCTCTTTGAGTGAGGAAAACACCACGTTTCTTTTGGCGTAGAGAGTTAGGCCGTTGGCCAGAGTCGATTCCAGTTCCGTGCCTGTCCCCACCAAGCGAATGGTCTCTCCGGAGGTGATGGAGCCTCCTTGGCCTGTCACCACAGCGCCGATGCGAACCCCACCGTCGGCCGTGATGATGGCAGTTTCCCCTTCAGCAGGAGCAAATACTACGCTAATGTTGTCCGCACGCAGACTCGGTGGGACAAAGGTGGAGGTGTCGAAGCTGAACTCCTCTAGCGTGGAACCAACCACAGCTTCACTCAGGATCGAATCCAAGGTCGGACCATTGAAGACTCGCGTCAGCGCGTCCATGAGCGCCCCTTCAGGGTCCTTAGCGATCGATGGGTTAAAGCCGACGTACTTGCCTCCACCGCTGGACTGCGTGAAGGGCTGGTCTCCATCATCGATCTTGAGTTCTGCCACCCCCGGTGCCACCTCTTTGAGGTATATACCGTGCTCGAACCACTTTATCAAAAACTTTCTCTTCCACTTTTCAATTTCCAGGTTGACAGAAGTCTTGATGGGAATCGTCCAGATGGCGTCTCGGTACTCCTTACCACTACCGAAAAGATTCCCGCCGCCCTTATCCGCTAAGCGAGGCTCCCCCAAGCCAGCGAAGAGTCTCTCAACTTTCTCTTCCGTGGACCACGAGGAGGAAGAACCCGGGGGGTCTTCCTGAGCCCCGGCACGAGGGATGAAATTGAATTCGGTGAGGCCGCTTGCCGAAGGTGTCACGAAGAGATTGTCGGTGATGGTCAATCTGAACTCATCGGGGTCAAAATCGAGGCTAGCGGGCAAAGCCACGGCTTCTCCCTCGTCCTCAGGGTACTTCACCGTGTGCCTTGCAAACTCCGAGTAACTCATGTCGAAGTAGTGGATGGTCCCATCGTCCCAAACGGTGTAAGTTCCGGCCTTGATCGAAGGGTCGCTGGCGGTGGCTTTTCGAATCTGGTCCCACTCGAGCTTGTAGAAGTCTGTGCTGGTGAGTTCGGTCTGGGTGTTTACCGAACCATCTTGAGAAGCTTTGATCGTACCATCAGGAGTGAAAGTCTCTCCGTTTTCATCCGGAGACAGCAGGTTAGGAGTGTCTCCGCCTGAGACCTCGATCCCGCCTCGACTCCTGAGCCGAGAGATGACCTTCGGGTCTTTGGCGCTGAGCTCGGCCTGACCGCCCGCATCGAGGCCGAAGGTGGTGTTGCCGGCGGACATGAAGCCGTTCTTGCCTTGTTCCAGTTCACCGGGTTCGAGATAGGCTTCGACCACTCGGGTGGCACAGGAGCCGGTGAGCTCCGGGTTGACCTTGCTCGGCGAGAGTTCCAAGCCCGGTCCATAGCGGCCTTCGGCAATGACGCAGACCGAGTGTCCCGGCACCGAGTATCGGCGGGGGCTGCTAGAGTCCACCGCCCAGTCGGAACTTCTTGCCCGGGGGACACGTTTGGAAGAGCCACCGAAGAGATTGTTCACCGACACGTAGGGGTTGTCGATGAAAAACTCCGGCGCTGGATCGGAATAGCCATCCTCATTGTCCGTGCTGTCGTCTTGATAGTTGAAGCGGATACGAAACTGAGCGTACCCTCCCTCTGGGACTTTTAAGATCCCCAAAATATTACCTCGGTGCTCGTAGACGGTGAGTTCTGAGGTATCCACGACGAGTCCACCATCGGCTCTCCAGAGTGGGTCCTCCGAGAGTCGAGACTGTACATACTGTAGGCCGGAATCAGCAGCCAGAGTGGCTTGACGACGACCCATCTCATTGGCTTTGAGATTCCCCAGGGAGAGGCGCAGCGCCGCCATAACAAAGAGAGCGATGGCAAAACTCACTAGAATCGCACTGACCAGAAAGAGGCCACCCTGCCTACCACGAAGTTTCATAGATCTAAGTTTAGCACAAATTGAAACCGAGTTGTTCTCCCCAAATGGCCAAACCGGCTCCGACTCACCCGGAATGTCTCCATCATGGAGACAGCGGCCTCACCGAGGGGCCATCGCCCAAGTGAAACACTCCGCTAGAGTGAACCTGCCCCTGTTGCGACACGGACACCGATGCGTCGGTGTCGTCGAGCCAAATCTGACTGTGAGCGTCGAGGTCCAAGTCGCGCGGGCAGTCGGAAAATCGACATTCCCTCAGCTGACCGAAACCGCCGGTGCGAAACAACCATTTCTTTCGGTAGGCCCGTACTCCGGTTTGGCAGTTCACGATGTCGCTTTGTACCACCCGAGTCCGTGAAGCGTCCTTGAGTTCCAGACCGGTCAGGCAGTTTTCAAATCGACTGTCCGAAACTGTGATGCGGCACTCTTCACCGATGCTGAGCCCTTTGTCCCCGCAGTTGAAAAAGTGACATTCCACGACATCGAGCTCACACTCCATCACATCCAAGCCGTCATTGCCCGCGTCGATAAACTGACAGCGCTCGACGATTCCCGTGCATCCGTCAAGATCCAAAGCATCCATGGGAGCAGACTCAAAAATGCAGTCGGTCACCTCGACCTGAGAATTGGCGAGATTCGCCGTGTCGTCGCCCACCACGTTGCCGCCGAGTCGACAGTTGACCATCGCAAATCCGGGACATCCGTACACGTTCAACATCCCCTTGAGGTGGAGCGCTCCCTGGCGAGCCGTCGAGCCCCCGCTCATGGTCACGTGTTCAAAGCGCGAACCCGCCGTCTCTGGCCCCACCAAAGAGATGGTGCCGAAGGGGCCGTCGAGCGGTTTGCAGGTGATCGGCTCATCCTCTGTTCCAATCATCGTCACCTTTCCTCGACACAAGAGCGTAACGTCGGGCCCCAATCGAA
>CAZVVF010000427.1:0-4685 GCA_964630575.1 uncultured Burkholderiales bacterium
GGTATTGTGGAGAACCCCGGACAATCGAGCAAACTCGCCACCCTCGCCGCCCAAACGTTTTTGCTTCTCGATGAACCAGAGCGAGCCGTAAAGCTGCTCGAGTCCGCCTTAGCCGAGACCCCCGAGCACCAAGCGCTTCGAATGGCCTACGGCGAAGCGCTCATCGCTGTGAACCGCTTCGCCGATGCTGAGGTCGTGCTCAAAGAAACGGCTCTGCATCACCCCAATGACCGTGCCATCCAGATCGCTTGGGGTCGGACGCTGCTGGCCAACAATGAGACTGAAAAAGCGTACCGCGCCTTCGGCTTGGCCTCTCGCCTCGATCCCCAAGACCCCGAAGCGCTGGCTCAGCAAGCCTGTGCGCTCATAGAATTGGGACAACTCGACGAGGCCAACACTCTCCTCAAAGAGAGCGCCAAGAAGAGCGATCCCCCGACGACCCAAACCTTGACCGGCCTCGGTATTATTTATGAGCGAAAGGGCCTGGCCGATATCGCCATCGATTTCTTCCGACAGGCCCTGACCAACGACGGAAGCGACAGCAGCGCCGCCCGCGGGTGGTTGCGGATGACGACCGACCAAGCGACCGTCGCCAAGCACTCGCTCGACTTCCTCAATCAAAAAGGCACTGACTTTGAGAAATGCCGCCTTTTCCTGAATCTCTTCTACTCTTCCCTGAGGGAAGGCTTTGCCGATACGGCTCGGATGTTCAGCCACGATCTCTTTGGCAAGGTCAACCAGCAACTCGAGTCCGACCGCTACCGAAGCTTCTTGGCCAAGAGCCTCCTGCGAAGAGTACCCCAACTCGCAGCAGACCTGGAATCCGAAGGCGAAGTGGAAAAGGCTCGGGAGGTTTGGCGATACTCTGTGACCTCTCCCGACTCTGCCCTCTCCCAACGGGCGACCTCGGAACTTTTGCGACTCGACACCGTGGAAGCCACTCTGGCTGTTCCGACTCACGCTCCAGAGAGCTCTGCTCCCGAACAAACAGGAGGCGAAGCAGAGTCCGATTCTGGGGACGACCCGCTTCTTTCACTCCTGTCTGCGACCTTGCCTACCGAGAGCGGTGGAACCTCTGGTGAAGCTCCTCTCTTTGCGGCTGCCCCCGACGCGGTGACTCCCAATGTCGAAGAGGTATCACTCTTTGCCGTTCCTCTCGATGAGGTCGCCCTACCGGAATCCTCCGAGAGCTTCGAGATTGAGTCTTCAGAGGATGTGGAGTCGCTCTTTGCCCCAGCCGACTCCACGGAAATCCCCGATCAGGAAATCGCCTCCCCGCTGCCCTCAGCCGAGCCAGAAGAGGCCCCGCAAGACATCTCTATTCCGCTTCCTCCAGCCGAGCCAGAAGAGGCCCCGCAGGACATCGCCATTCCGCTTCCCCCAGCCGAGCCAGAGCCAGAGGCCCCGCAAGACATCTCCATTCCCCTGCCCCCGACCGAGTCAGCGGAAGCTCCACAAGAACCGGAGAGCACTTTGGCCCCAGCCGAGGCCCCGCAAGACACCCAGAGCGAAGAGCCCCTCCTGGCCGAGCCAGAGGCCGAGCCAGAGGCCGAGCCAGAGCAGGCTCAATCCCCGGTCGAAACGTCCGAGGAACTCGCCGCGCCATCAGTCGAGGCAGAGGTTGTCCCGCTGCCCCAAGAGAGTCCTGTCGTTCCGCTTTTGGATTCGGCGCTGGCAGCCGAGAGTGCTGACCGGCCAGAGCCGGACTCAGCCCCCGAAGAGAGACTCGCTGAGACTCAAACCGATGCCCCGGCTGAGGCTGAGCCTATCGCTGCGAGCCAGAGCGACCATATCGAAGCCTCTCCCGAGGCGAACGATGCCGCACAGACTGACACGGATTTAACCTCTACGGCACCCTCTCCCCTCCCCGATCCGGAGCCGGTCGCGACCGACCAGGAGCCAAGCACAACGGGCGCTCCAAAGAGCGAAATGGTCAGCGAACCCGAAACGATTCCAGTAACCGCACCTGAGCCAAGCTTGCCAGAGACGCAAGCCTCTGAGAGAAAGGAACTGCTCCCGATACCGATGGCTGTTGATTTTGAACCCCACACCCGAAGACAATTGCATTTTCACGAGGCACTCACCCAGAGTCAAAGCGGCACGTTTGGAGCCGAGGCCTTGGCTCACCTGATGGTGACCAGCCAACTCGCCAACGAGCCGCCGGACCCTACCACCCAAGCGCAGGCCAACGCCGAGCAAACTCAAGGGCTCGAAAAGGCTCTCGTTGCGACGGCTGAGACACTGGTCCAACAACAGCAGTATCGAAGCGCCAGTCGCATCCTGAAGACCGCCCTACTCTATTCTCCAAACTCGAAAGAGGCTCGGGAAGCTCTCGCCAAAGTTCACAGCGAGTGGGCTCAGTGGCTGGCCGATTCGGGAGAGTTCGCCCACGCGGTGGGACTGGTGCGAGAGGCTCTGCGCCGTCAGCCCGACTCCAGCGAGATAGCAGCGCAGCTCGAAGCGATCTATCAGCGTTGGATGACCTGGTCCCAGGAGCAAGGCGACCCAGCCGCTCGCGACCTCCTAGCCGTTTACCTACAACAAGAGCAAGCTTCACTGGAGCAGTTCCGAGCGGCCTGGCAAGAGAGCCTCGCGGCTGCCACCCAAGCGGCTGCCGCCCCACCGGCTGCTGTACCGGCCGTGAGTGCCCAGATGCCGGCGACTCCGCCCCCTGTACAAAGTTCGCCTCCCTCACCGAGCGCAGCCGAGGTGGCGCCCCCTGCAGCAGAGGCACCCGCTGCAGCAGAGGCGCCTCCGGCAGCAGCAGAGCCCGTCACGCCTTCGGCGGTCGAAGCGCCAACACCAGCCGAACCGGCCCAAGCAGCAACGCCCGCTGTTGCAGCAGAAGTGAAAACCGAGCCGCTCCCTCAGACCCAAGCTGCGGCTCCTGATTCGGCAGCCGCTCCAGCGGCACCAGAACCGGTTGAGGACGAGGTTGCAGCAGCGACCGAGCCTCCCCCAGCCGAGGCCCAAAAGACCGGCTCCAAATTCTCAGGGATCGACGAAGCTCTATCCCAGCTCGATGCCGCACCCACCGACGAAGAGGTTTGTGAAGCTGTCTTCGAATACTTCAAGCCCAATATGCGAACCCTTACCACGGCGCTGCGCGACCGTGCCACCAGCCACTCCGATCAACCTCATTGGCTGCTCCTTTTAGCCAGAGCATTCCGCAGGAGCGGCTCCGAGACCATGGCGGTCATCCAATACCAGAAATACATCAAGGCTGCGCCGACTCCCGAAGCCTATGAAGAACTGGCTCAGACCTATGAGGAGATCGGCAAGGAAGATTTCGCAAAAATGACGCGCCGCAAAGCCGAGAGGGCATTCGCCGACTAGAGGAACGACGCGAAACTCTCTCGCCTCAGCAGGAGCGAGAAACCTTCGGCCCTGGTGGAACACTGCGGCAAAAAAAGAAGGCACCGCGCGAACGCGGTGCCTTCTTTTGAGACGAATCCAGAGGATTCTTAGTGGAAATAGGCTCGATAGTAGTTCCCGAGCATTCGGGCCTGAACGATCATTACCAGAACGGTGAGCGGAATCACCAGCAACAGACCCAATCCAGTAGCGCCGACGAGGCTAACCAAAAACTGTCCAGCTAACGGCACCAGCACGATCACAGCGTAGTCCGAGGGGCCTTGTTTGATATCGCTCATAGCCGAGCGGACGTCAAACAAGCTCGCCGTGTTCCCGGTCATCGCGTATCGCAACATCAGAGCAGGCACCAGAATTCCGAGCATAAGCAGGACCAAGAAAAACGCTATAGCCATAACGATTCCTAACCCTATCGCCAGACCTTCGCTCGCTTGACCCGCTGCCATGACCGTCCCGAAACCGATAGCTCCCAAGGCGAACATAGGAACCATCATCAGAACGCTTATCAAAACAGAGAAAACCACGCCTTTGACCCAAAGGCTTCCAAAATTGCTACCAAACTCCGGGAGGCGCTCATCCTCTCCGTCGGCCGCCTCACGGATGACATTCAACTGATATCCCAAAACCGACGGGATCGTTACAACAAACAAGTAGCTCGCACTAAGTTTGAGCATCTTGGCGATCCATTCTGGATCACCAAACGTAAATTCAATATTCTTCTTCAGATCTAAGCGCAATGCACACCTCCAATTTCCATATATAACATTTTTTCCAATCAGCGTCCACCAAGCAAGAAGCCTGGCCCGCCCTTCTGGCCGCCCAAGAGCGGGGAATTCTAGCCATCGCTACCAGAGTGCAGAAAGCCGGTGACCCCTCCCAACCCAGAGACCGCACAATACTAGAGCCTCCCTTCGACAGGCATAGGCTCGTCGCTGCAGAACCTGCGGCGGTGCCAAATCAGCAAGCAAACTTTCTGGGAAAATTTCCTCTCGCTCCACTCACCAGAGGGGGAAACCTCCCCTTTCGACGACTCTGCCGCGAGTTCGGAGCCACATCGACCTGTTCAGAGATGGTCTACGCCCACCAGATCACCAAGAACAAAGGCCGTGAGCCAATCTTGCTCCGACATCACTCCAGTGAAGACAACTTTGGAGTTCAACTCGCGGCGAGCAAACCGAAGTTAGCCGCCGAGGCCGCTCGAATAGCGCAGGGGTGCGGAGCAAAGTTCGTCGATCTCAACTGCGGCTGCCCAATCTACGACACCGTACAGAAAGGGATGGGGGCCCGCCTGCTGCAGAAGGTGACAAAGCTCG
>CAZVVF010000428.1:0-4677 GCA_964630575.1 uncultured Burkholderiales bacterium
CTCAGCGGGGCGCGGATCGTAAGGGTTAGGCCCCTTCTTTGAGCAGAACGGAGTTCGCCATCAGGGCATGTCTAAGCAGTTCAGACGACGCGTGGTTGTAGCAGTGGGAGGCAATGCTCTAAGCGATGGATACACCTCGGCTCAAAGCACGGCCCATCGCATCGTCGATCTCATCGATGAGGGCTGGGAAGTCCTCATGACGCACGGAAACGGCCCCCAAGTCGGTGCCGCCCTGATCAGGAGTGAAGCCGGTGCCGATCGCGGAATCCCCGCTCACAGTTTGTCGGAGTGCGTCGCCGAGACTCAGGGAACGATGGGCTTTCAGTTCACTCGGGCTCTCAACGAAGCTCTCGAACAGCGAGGGAGAGACGCCTCGGCTCTCTCCATTGTCACTCAGGCCGAAGTCGACCCCAGCGACCCAGCCTTTCAGTCCCCCAACAAGCCTGTGGGTTCCTTCATGACTCAGGAGCAAGCAGAAGCGAAACGGCGAGACGAAGGCTGGCAGGTCATGGAGGACTCGGGACGCGGCTGGAGGCGCGTCGTACCCTCTCCGGTCCCTGCTCGCATCGTCCAATCGCAAGCTCTGCGCACCTTGCTCGATGAAGGTTTTCTGACTGTAGCCTGCGGCGGTGGCGGAATTCCCGTGGACAACACTGGCGCCGGTGTTGATGCTGTGATCGACAAAGATAGAACTGCGGCGCTCTTGGGCCGTGAAGTGGAAGCCGACGTTCTGCTGATCGTGACAGCGGTTCCCTGCGCCTACCTACGCTTCGGCACAGAATCTCAGCAAGCCCTGCAGCGAGTCTCTCTCGAAGAAGCCCGACAATACGTGGAGGACGGCCACTTTGGTGCCGGCTCCATGCTCCCCAAGATCGAAGCCTGCATAGACTTCCTCTCCTTCACGGCAAAAACAGCGATCATCACCGATATCGAGAACATCGAATCAGCCCTGCGCCTCGAAGCGGGGACCTGCATCGACCCCTATTTCTAGGAGACTAGGAGTCGAAAAAGTCGGCGAGGGTGTCGAAGTCTCTGGTCACGCCCGGGTCGTTCACCTCAAGAAAACGGCACCGAGGCTCATGGAGCTTGATGAGGTCCCGGGCCCCCTGGTCTTGGCTGAGTCTCGCGAGTTCAGGAAAGAGCCAGGCCGGGAAATACTTGGGATGACCTGGCACCCCCTCGTAGACGGGGAGTCGAATCTCATCGACCTGATGCTCTTGTGGGATGACATCCAAGAGGGTTTCTCTCCGATAGAAAGGGGTGTCTCCCAAGGTCACAAGTGTTCCTGGACATCCCCTGGGTAGACCTTGAAGCCCAGTCCTCAAGGAGGTCGCTAGACCTTGCTCCCAGTTGGGGTTCTGCAGCGGCACCACCGACTTGAAATCTCTGGCGATCGGGAGCAGATCCTGAGCGCGACACCCGCAGACGAGAACAATATCCGAGACGAAGCGGCAGCTCGCGAGCGCCCTCAGTGTCCAAGCGAGCAACGGTAAACCACGGTAGAGCTTCGAAAGCTTGCCTTCGGGTAAGCGCCTTGAGCCCCCGGCTGCAAGGACGATAGCTGGTAGCTTGAGGCTGGATTCGGCTGAGATTGAGGAGATCTCCTGGCCCGGGCCTAGTTGTGCTGAGCCACAGTAAATTCCAGCGCCAAGTCGTGCTTGAGGGACTGTCGAGCGTCGGACTCGTTGGCAAAAAGGCTCACCCCGCCTTCCACCGTCCAGAACCTCTCTCCGCAACACATACAGGAAAACTCCTTGACCTGACGTGGAAGGTCAAACATTGGAACTCTATGCAAAGAACTTCCACATCTAGCGCAATCCATAAGAGTCAATTTCGCAACCATCTCAGATGTCCCTGTTCTGCTCCTGTGATAGCAACATCTCTCCTACTCTGATCCGTTTATTTACACCATATCAATACTCCGAGTAAGGATAGATTCTAAACTTGCAGTGGAGATGCTCCTCGCTCATGAAAATTACACCAAACACAATTAGAAAACTCCCCAACGCGGGACTCGCAGAGAAACTTGAGGCCTCGCCCAAGCTCGCCCTGCTCGATGACTTTGACGGAGACCCCAATGGATTCCCGCACGGCCAGGCTGTTGAATCCGTTCTTTTTTCGCACAGCGAATTGACCGATGCCGATGTCCAGAGAGTGCAAAATACGCCTAAGCAGGCCGACCTGACCAAACTCATGAGGGAGAATGGCCTCGATTTCCGGACCGCCTTCCAAACCATGGTCACCCGTAACATCGCTCACTTTTTGCTGGGTACAACCCAGAATCTTCACACCATCCTTCAGCAAACACCCGACGTGAAGGTCGTCAGCCAATCCCAGGGCGATACCCCGGGACGTCAGTTAGAGTTGCTCTTCAATGGACTCCAGAAAAACGAGATGTTCAGACGAGGGGCGTCTCAGGCATACGGCCTACCCCAAGAGGCCCCGCTGCGCGACATTTGTGATGCTCTCTTGCGAGACGCCAACAGGGTCTCCAGCGAAAACGAGATCTGCCAGAAAGCCCGCCAAGAATACGATAAGGCCAGCAAAGCCCTGCACGACAGAGGCATCACCTATCTGGTCGCCTCGGGCAATCACGGTCCCTTGGGAGAAGCGCTCCAATCCATCGGCGTAGAAGCCGCTCCCAGCACGTTCAAGAACGTTCTCGTCAACGACTACGTCACAGTCGTTGGTGGAACCACACCTTCGGGTGAGGCCTCTGCGGTCAATTCCCCGCACGCGGCTATCGAGGTCCTGCGACGAGGGGAAGACTTGCCCTGGAGTGCTGGTGAGGGGTTCGACACCGGTGGAGTGGCCACAGGCTCCTCCTTTGCCACACCCATCGCCGCTGGGGAAGCTCTGGCATTCTTGCAGGAGAATCCCGGAGCGGGCCCGTTCGAAGCAGAGAGTCACCTCATGGGACTCGACTCCTACAAAGTCTCATCCGGACAAACCAAGCCCACCGCCAACCAGCAACAACTCAGCGGAGACGGGAAGATTGAAAGCTATATTCAGGACAAGATCGGAGCCGGATTTATCACCGACATCAGCAGTCCTGACGCCACTCAGATCGCCCGAGCGAATCAAGATCGGGCCTTCTTCGGTTTACCTGGTCAAGAGGACCATGAATTTCAATTGGTAAAGATGCGATTGGACCCCGACGGAAATCGGAAACTGACGCTTGAGACCTACTTCGACGAAGGGCACCACGTGCTTCAAGCCGTCGCTGCAGACGGACGATGGGATCCTCACTCGGTGATAGAGGAGCTGCATTTAGATGCCAAGAGACAAAAAGAGATCGAAGACCGCCAGAAGGCTAGTTCCTAGACGACCCTCTCTCCTGATTCTGATCGTTCTGGCTCTGGTGCTACCCGCCTTGGCCCAATCACGCTGCTTTATTTGCTCCTCGCAAAAGGCTGTCCGCCAGATAAGAGTCGGCACACAGAGCCGCGACATTTGTCAGGAGTGCCGGCTCAAGAAAGAGCGCTGTGACGTCTGTGGGCGAAGCAATCCCGGTGGAATTTTGGCTGATGGGCGCAACATCTGTGATTCTTGCCGCCGCACCCGAATCTTCACTCAAGCCGAACTCGAGTCGCTCTACGATGGGGTCAAGCAGTTCCTAAAAACAGACGAAGCTCAAGTCATGGTCAACTTTGAACTGCCCGTCAAACTGGCCGACAAAGATGAATTCGATACCAAGCACAACGAGGGCGGCAGGGCCATCTCCGCGGTCGGCTTCTACAGTCCGTACAACCCCGAGCAGATCTATATTCTCAGCGGACGCGAGCGCACCGAGTGTGCTGCGACACTCGTCCACGAGTACACCCACGCCTGGCAAAGTCGCAACTGCCCTTCCCAAGACCGAGCCTTGTCAGAGGGGTTTGCCTGTTGGATTCAATATCGCTACCTTCAGTCCATTGGGCAAAAGGCCCTGGCCCACAACATCACCTTGATCAGCGACCCTGACTACGGTGCCAGTCTGAAACAACTCCTCGAAATGGAGAAGACCCTAGGGGTCAAGGGTATCGTCGAATTCGCCAAAACGAACCAGAAACTGCCCTAACAGTCGGTCTCTTTCTTTCGCTTTCTCGTCTCCTCAGAGCGTTGCATCCGGTCGAATAGAGTCGCTCTCGAATCCGTGATGAACTTCCACAGAGCGAATCCCCAAGACTTGTAAGAGTACAACCCGTCATAGAATTCTGGAGCGGTCTGTTTGACTTGCGGGAGCCGAGACCAAGGCACTTGGGGAAGATCGTGGTGCTCGTTGTGGTAACCCACGTTGAAGCTGATCTTGTTCAGAGGGCCATAGTAGGAGTTCGTCTCTTGCTCTTCGTGAACGATGTAGTGCTCCGAGATCCAACGACCGCCCAGGGGGTGAAAACCCAAAGCGAAAAACGTCGAGAGACCAAGAAAGACGACAGCCCAGCCTCCAAAAAGCCAACCGAACCAAGAGGTAAAGGTGACCTGGACAAGCAGATTGATGATCGTCCAGCGGTCCCACAGCTTTACGGTCTTCAATCGGTTGGGATGGACAACTCCCTGGATAAACGTAAAAAAGAGCATGTACAGGAATTTCTTCCAAGCGGAGTTGCCCACGAAGTTGGCCTCGGGGTGCGCGGGCATGTCCGCGTCGTACTCCATGACCCCCTGGTGACCGTGGTGCAGCAAGTGGTACTTGCT
>CAZVVF010000429.1:0-4672 GCA_964630575.1 uncultured Burkholderiales bacterium
AAGTAGCCAACTCCGTCGGAAGCTATCAGGTGACCCGTTTGGCTCAATTGGCGGGCTATTAGGACGACGCTAAATAGTAGGCTCAAGGTGAGGAACAGGATACGAGCCGTCGCTTTTTCATCGTTGAGCCAGAGGATTTTTTTCACCATAAGAGCAGTTAGGAAATGTTAGGAATCAGACCTCTTGCACCTTCCTGTTCTCTGGGGGGGGGGGAGAGGGATTTGGAAAGGACTTCTCTTATTGTCTCGAAGAAGAGGCCTCCAACGGCCTACTCGAGGTGAAGTTTCCGCTATGACGTTGTTGCCTGAAGATATAATTGCTCTCAAGAAGCGCTCCAAAGAGGAGGACTTCGAGTATCTCTATTTTTGGAAGTCGATTCGAGAGTCCGACGGTTCTCTCGGTCCGGGCTGTTTTAGCCAGTGGTGGCCTGCCGAATTCCGCATCGGTGACCAGACCTTTCCTACGGCCGAGCACTTCATGATGTACTCCAAGGCTATTCTTTTCGGTGACAACGCGATGGCTCAAAAGATCCTTGACACCGAGTCTTGCCGGCGAGTGAAGGCTCTCGGTCGACAGGTTTCGGGGTTCGATTCTCAGCTTTGGCTGGAGCACCGCTTCGCGGTCGTGCTGCGCGCGAATCTCGCGAAGTTTTCGCAGAATGACGAATTGAAAGGGTACATCTTTTCAACCGGTCGCTCGGTGTTGGTAGAGGCCTCTCCTAGCGATACAATTTGGGGGATCGGCATGTCCGAGGAGGAGGCGCTCCAGTGCTCTCCTCAGGATTGGCGTGGGATGAACCTCCTGGGATTTGCGCTGATGCGAACTCGCTCCCTTCTGGAGTCTGGACTTGAATACGTCAGTGAGTTCATCAATATGGGGCCACCGGACCCAAATTCTTAAAAAACTAGAAAGATACGCAATGAAAAATTTAAAGATCCTACTCCTTTTGATGGTGAGCTTGTCCTCTCTGGCGTTAGCTCAAAAGAAACCTTATGTCCCCGACTATTTTCCCGCAGCGATGGGGACCGAGTGGCACTATGATCTCAAGAGTTCCGGTGGCTATGCCCTCAAGTTGAAGACCGTGGTGACGGAGAGAGCCGACGCCTCTAAGACGGGGTACAACGTCGTCCAGACCAGCTACGTGAACGGTTCGGAGACGCTGAACTATTTTCTGAAGAAGTCGGGTTGGGTCGATATTTTGAAAACCGAAATGCCGGCTTCGAACTACAGCATGGACTTCGTTGAGGACAAGAAAGACCTGATGAACCCTCTGAAAGTCGGCGCGAGTTGGGACTACAAGGGCAAGGCTGTCAGCGGGAGCGGAACTCAGGTTTGGGAGCAAACCTGGAATGTGGTCGGTGTTGAGGATGTCACTGTCCCGGCCGGTTCCTACAAGGCGGTCAAGGTGACCAGCACTTCCACCGTTGATGGAAACGAGACCAAGTATACCTATTGGTATGTGGATAGGGTCGGCGCTGTCAGGGTGGTCACCGAGGTCGCCGGGATGACCAACGATATGGTTCTGACCAAGTTCGTCGTTCCTAAGAAAGCTGGCGAGTAACTTTTTCGCCTTAAAGCTAGGTTTTCTTACGGGCCCTCGAGTTGAACTCGAGGGCTCTTGTCGTTCAGGGGATTGACATTGTGTCCAGAGTGCGGTAGGTTGTTACTACTCCAGTCACGGAGTCGCCCCAGTGAGCGAGAGAGCTGGCGAGGACTAACTCCCTCAGCGGGTAACGGCTAAAGCAGTTAGAGGTTGGGTACACACCTTCGAGGTCTCCCACTTGTAAACTCTAGAGCAGCAATGTGAAAGGGGAAGAAGAGTCAAGGAGCATCTACAAGTACCTGGTAGCGCCTCGGATGCAAAAACCGAGGAAAGGCTGTAGCAGTCTTGATTGGAACCGGCGACGGGAAAGGGCGACTAAGGAAACTTAGCAGAGCTGCCAAGGAAGCTGACTACAGATGTTCGGAACTGGCAATCCAAGCAACGGAATACTCGATTGTGGTTTTCATTCGTGAGAGCCGTCAAGCCGTGTTACCTCACAGTAGCGAAAGAGAGTGCGGTCGCGTCAACCGGAAGACGCCCTAGGTCGGCAAAGGTTAAGACTGACGAGTACAGGTGACGATGTACGCAAGGGAACTGTGTAAGTCCCTCGCCCAGAGGACGTAGAGCGCAAGAGCTACGGAGTAGGGTAAGGGTTAAGCCCCGGCAATCGGTGGGTTGCGAAGAAAGAGCACAGGGTTATCTCGGAGGCCAAACCGAGGTGCGACGTCTTACTCGCAAAAGGATGAAAGTAAGAACGGGCCCGTAGCCTGAAAGCCTTAGCGTTAACCCGCTAGGGTCTTGGAGTCTCGTGAGAGATAGACGACAGCGGTAAAATGTTGTCGGTACGACGGAAGCTGTAGGAAATGACAGTGGAAGCGCTTCTGAAAGGTGGAGTATGGGATTCTCGGAGAGTAGCGACTCTGAGATACGGAGCTTAAGGATGTGCCCTTTAAAAGGTGCAAAAGCCGTACGGATGGTGAGAGCCAGCGTGAAGAGACTTAAGGGGTTGCGAACAGACCTAAGATAGCGCAGATGCAAATCTACGTTTTCGCCCAGCACCCACTGGAAGTTGAAATGGGAGAAGTGAAACACATTCACTTGATAGGCTGCGGAAGTTGTGAAGCCGCAGAGGGTAACTCGGACCGAGTCAGGCATCCACGCGAGTGGACGTGCAGGCGAAAAGCGGGGGCGGAACTGCTAGGGCATGGTGTAAAAACCGGACGGAAGAGCACTCTTCGGAGCGTTCGACTGGGGCAGCGGCAAGGTAGAGTATTCACCCTAGACCTTGGACGTTGAACAACCGCGACTAGAGATAGTGAAAAATGGAGCAGGGGTAGCGTACATACCAGAGTAACGCGCAGCGCTTTGTCTGAAGGCATTCAAAGCGAGGCCCGACGCTAAGTCTTCGGTTCCAGTGATGGAAGTGAAGTTTGGGAGAACGAGGTCATCGGTAACGGTGACAGACGTCGTCCAAGCACCGACAGATGCGGACCACGGGAGTTTGGTGCAGGAGAGGTTGGCGGCCAAACAACAGACGCACTCGAGAGGGGCGGTCCTCGGACTGAATCTCTGCGCTGTGTCCTCCGTAGGGACAAAAGAGAGTGTAAGTGGCAAGCTTCTTCGGAAGGTTGGTCACAGGAATCCTAACCGGGAAAAATAGGAACACCAATTCGCTTCCGAGGCAAATTGGAGCCCTGCCAGGGCTACGGATCTTGGCACAGCAACAAAGAGACGCTCAAACCTAACGGGATGGGCGTTTTTTTTGTTTTCTGGTCAGTGGCTTCAGGGGCTGAAGGTCTGTTTTTCGAGGGTGAGAAGAACTACCGATGGTCGCTATTGCCATTAAGATCGATACGGGGCGATTGGAGAACCCCGAGGCCGATATCCGTTACCAGCTTCCCGAGCATCTCGCTGATGTCACCCAAGGGTTGGTCAGCGATGACGGGTATGACTATTCTGAGGATGGCTCCCTGGTGCTGTTTTTGACCGGTGATGACGAATCGGTGGTCGATACAGTGCTCGAGGCGCTCTGCGCGGGGCTCTTTTTGGGGAACGATCTGTCCAGGGCTGTGGTGGTGGCAGTCGATGTTGGACCCGGCTTTTCGGTCGTGTATCCGGCTGACCACGATGGGGAGTTTAAGCTCGACTGAGGAGCGGACTGGTGCCCCGAGCGAGCGGTTGCTCTACAATGTTTGAGGCATTCGACTTCTCGGTAGGTTGTCTCCATTGAGCCTAGAACCTCTGAGACAACTATGAGCGATTCGAGTTCCCGATATTATAAACCATTTGACGCGAGCATTCCCACTGAGGAGCTCGAGATTACGAAGCTGCTCTTTGCTCGCCTTCAAAAAGACCAATGTATGGATGAGGCGGAGCGGGAGACGATAGCCTACCGAATCGCCGAGATCATGGTCGCTGCGAAGCAGATGTACACAAAGTCTTTGCCGCGCCTGATCAACGCTGCTGGCGAATCGAATAGTCCCATGGAGGATGACCTCACTGGGCTTCAGATGACGTTCACTCACCTGTGTGACCTGATGCACGATTTTGACAGTGTCTTTTTGCGGGGCCTCAAGCTGCCTCCAGCGGCCGACCCTGAGCGATTGGCGGGTCTCGATGGAGAAGACCTAGAGGGCGATCAGGGGTAGTTCGCCTAGCTGGCGAATCCTTGGCTGAAGTCTACCTTTGAGGCGAGCTCTGGGAAGTCGATGAAAGGGTTGCGATTGCCCTGTTCTCGCTGAATGATCGCGTTGCGATGGCGTTCGTAGTCGGTCACTGGATAGTCCCGGTGCCATTCCAGAAGCTTTGGAAGGTCAGCGCTGGTCATCTCCTTAGGGGCGTCTCCGACGAGGCCGGGGTGGCGGGTTACAAAGTAGAGGATGGCCCGGGCGGCTTCCCCTTTGCCCGCTTTGGGCTCGAAGGCTTTTCCGTGGCTGGTTCTCATAAGACCGCAGTTCTGCAGCTCGCGAGCCCCTTCTCCGGCTTCTCTGAGCGGGAGGTTACCGCGCTCGCTGTTGCACTTTCGTTCCTCTGTAAAGAGATGATGAAGATCGTCTCGCATGGGTTGTTGGGCGTCGAACCAAGATTTCGGCACGACATGCTCAATGTTGAATCGGGTTAGGTCGCGGG
>CAZVVF010000430.1:0-4669 GCA_964630575.1 uncultured Burkholderiales bacterium
GATTCTCACGGTGGTCCGTCTGATCGTGTTGGCCCGGCGTCTGGCGCCCGGTCACGCTCAGTATTTTGTCGACCTGGGCAGCGGTCGAGGCACGACCTGTTTGGCCGCGGCAGCACTGGGTTATCGCGGCCTGGGGTTCGAAAAGGAGACCGACTGGGCGAAGCGCTCCAACGCCGTGGCTGGCAAGTTGGCCCAAGAGTGTCGCTTTGTGCAGGCAGACTTTCTGTTGGAACCTTGGCCCAAATCCTGTGTGGTCTTCGTTGTGGCGACCGCCTTTGACGAGGAGTTGCGGTCACGGATTTTGCAACGGTTCCACGATCTCGATGCGGGTAGCCTCTTGATCGCCGGCGACTGGGCCTTGCCTGGTTTAGAGGAACTGTGGAGCGGTCGATTACCGGTGGACTGGGGGGTCATCCCGTTTGCCCTCTATCGACGATAAGAGGGCGGCGGGTCTGTCTTAGGGTTGCGGAGCTACAGGTCCCACATTGGAGACGAGTTGTGAGGTGGCCAAGGGGGCTGATTGGAAAACGCGCTGGGCCAGTTCCTGGCGAACTCCCGGATTGATCCAGAGGGCCAGAACAATGGACACTCCCAGGCCGAGTGCGACTTTTCCGATATCCTTAGCCACTAGCCTTACCACGAGTTTCCAGCTTCGGTCGCTCTCGCGTCTGAGTCGCAGGGCGATCTCTCTTCCCGCTAGCAGTCCGATGAAGACGAAGGTGGTGCTCATTGGGACTGGGCTCACGACCTTGAAGTAGTAGAGAATGCCGGCGAACACGAGATTGATGAAGGTTGCGTGTCGAATATCGGAGGTGTGGACTTTCTCGTTGAGAACCGCCTGAATCTCTCCACCCCGGTTCTTTATCAGGAAGAAGAGTGCCGCAGAGAGGATTCCCCCGTAGAGGCAAAGTTCCGACACCGCGAGCTTTCGAGGGAGGTAGACGGCTACATTGGCGGCGTCCTGCATCACCCAGACCGACCACAACATCCCTGACGTGAACCACTGCAAGGGATACCAGAACTTGGCAGGCTCGCCCTTGAGTATGTTTCTGGTCCAATCCGCTGTCACGAGCCAGAGCACCAAGGAAGCGGCGAATGCCAGGTAATAGCCGGATACGCTCTTGCCGATCACTTGGCCGATGCTATCCAAGGAGGCGGCAAAGGCGCTCAAGATGAGAAAGGTTGTGGAGACGGGGATGGCTTTGCGGGTGAGGATGAGGAGAAACAGTGGAGCGGCTACCTGAAGAAAGGTGAATTCGGTGGGGGCCTGTTCGAAGCCCTTGGAGGTGAGCCTCTCGAACGTGACGTCTCCGCCGTACTCGAACCAGCTGAAGAAGGATGTGGTCAGGAGCAGGCCGGCCACGAAAAACCATAGGGTCCAGGTCGAGCGTTCTTTGTTACAGGCGAGGAATGTGCCGAGGGTTTGGATACTATCGTTGGCGACTACCGAGTATGCGGCGAAGATAAAGCCGACCCACATTGCCAGTCTAGGAAATGGTGCGGCGAGTAGTGCTATTAGAAAAAAGAACCCAAGACCGTAGTAGAATCGTTTTGTGGACACGTGTTGCTCCTCGATAGTTTGGCCGCGCTCTGGCGGTTCCCCCATTAAGTGTGACAGTTGGTGCGATTGTGCTTCGGTTGTGGAGTTTGGACATTCTGTTCACCCTCACAACCCCGGTGAGGAAGGCTAGTGCCTTCGAACAGGTCCAGAATGCACCATACAGGAGTCAAGAAGTTTAACTCCAGGTTAACACCGATCTATTCTTCGGCTTCGGTGACTCGTTGTGAGCGGAAGTCGTACACCTGTTCGTAGGGAGAGCTGATGCTGGCGACGAACCCCCACGGATGGAATCTCACTGTTTGAAACATCAAGGCAGGCCCGCAACGAAGCGCTGTGTGAGTTGCCTCAAGCCACTCTGCGACGAGTGCTCTCAGGCTTATGCCGATGGGATCTACTGTGGAGAGACTTGCCACGTGGCAGCCCAAGAGGCGTCTCAGCGCGCTGCGGTCATCGCTCAGTCGGATAAAGAGCTTGCCGAGTGGCGTCAGAAGCAACTGGCCATCAAGCTGATCGTGATGGCCTGTCTCGTCTTTGTCTTTATCATGGGTTGGGATTACATCCCAGCCTCTGTGACTGACGTCGTCGAAGGTTGGTGGGATGGTTTGACCGGGATCCCAGACAAGATCGACAAGAAGAGATAACGAACCCGATCAGGTCAGATTGAGAAGTCGGGGCTAAAAAAGAACAGAACGGCGGCAACTTTTCGGATATCGAAGGGGGTGTCGAGGTGGTTTGCGGTTCCCCAATAGCTGCCGTTGAGACGGATACTCCCGCTGGGCTCGATGCGTCCCACGTAAGAACCACCAACTCTGAGGTCTCCATCGGACTCTACGACCGCGTAGTAGCTACCGTTTTTCCGAACGTCCCCGTCCTCTTCGACCCGTCCCACGTAGCTGCCATCCTTGCGCACGTCACCATCCTCTTCGATGCGACCCACGAAGGACCCATCGATGCGAATATCGCCATCAGACTCAATGGTGGCCCAGTAGGAACCGCCTTTGCGTATCTCTATGTTATCGGCCAGAGCCGGTGCGATGAGCAAGAGTACTAGGCATAAAAGGAAAAACTGTCTTAACATTGGAGGAGGATTTGCCAAAAAGCGGTCCCAACTCCTCCTTGTCAAACGATAGAGCACGAGGTATGGTTTCGTTACGAAGAATGAGAGAGATTAAGCTGAGATATAGTATGGCGCCTCGTGTCCTGGGGGTCTTGTTGGCAGGGTTTTGTCTGCACCTGAGCGGGTGTCAAGAACAGCCCACTCCTACCCCCTCTTCCTCGCTCTCTCCGGTGGCCGTGCAAACGGAGCACACGCCGCTGGCCCAGGCTTCACCCTCACCGGCAGGGGAGGTCGCTTCAAGGTCGGACGATGGGCTTGTTTTTCGCTCCATTACCGAGAGGTACGAACAGCCCGTCGATGAGCAGGGCGACGGCTTTAGGGTTGTCCTACCCCTGTTGGAGGGCGACCTGCCCGAAGGTTTCGGGGAAGACCTCTCCGATATCAGTCTGGAAACTCCAGAACAACAGAAGGCGTTTGACGATAGACTGCTACCTGTTCTGAAGAAGAGTTTTGCAAGTCCAACTTTTGTTCCCTCGCAGCGTTTGCTGGCTGGGGATTCCGGGGTCAATTACCGAGGTCTCAGGCAGTTGGTCACGCTGCTGGGGATGCGAGCCGAGCAGCTGTGGGCCGATGGCGATAAGAAGGGCGCGATTGAACTC
Organism: uncultured Burkholderiales bacterium; assembly: GCA_964630575.1. GTDB lineage: Bacteria > Vulcanimicrobiota > Xenobia > Xenobiales > JADMJV01 > JAEXNA01. The sequence continues at coordinate 3,278 of CAZVVF010000430.1, forward strand.
GCCAGTCTTCCCCTGTCGTTGGCACGGGCGATGCGTTCTCGACCGGAGACTGCCAGCGTGAATCTGTTCAGTTCCTCCTACGCCGAATCGAGTCTCTCGCTGATTCAAGAATGGTCGGAGGAGAGCTCGCAAGACCCTGAGATGGTAGAGAGTTTGTCGCGAGTTCTCAGGGAGAACACTCCGAGCTACCAGCACCTGCAAGAAACGGTTGTAGTGGACTTTGCCCAACTGACAAATTCGCTTCAGTCCGATGATGGGCGCAAACTCTTGGGTATCGGCCAGGTGGAGGATGCGACTCTAGCGACCTGGACGGAGCAACTTGCCGACATCTTCGAAGAGGCCGAAGAACTCTATGGTCACGAGCCGACCGATGCCGAGGATTTCAATGAAAAGGTTATGTCGGCGGCTGTTCCTATTCAGGGCCTGGTTATCGATTATCCAGAAGTTTCGACCATGCAAAAGCACTCTTTTGTGAAGTACAAGGCTACCGAACTAGGAGTTGCCCTCCTGGGCTCAGACGGCCAGGAGCTGCGCGCGCTACCTTCCGAGGAGCTGATCGGGCAATTTTTCGATGGGGATGAAGCCTCCTCTGAGGTTCTCAAGTCTTTGATCAGGGTCGAGGCGGACGAAAGCTCGATTCGCGTTCTCGGGCAGGCCGGTCAGTTTGAAATGCTAGCACCCGGAGTGGAGCCTGTGTTCTTTGAATTTCAGAGCGACTCACCCGAGTAGGCCTGAAGGACCGCTAGGAAACGCTCCCCGTAACGCTCGAGCTTGGTTTTGCCGACCCCGCTCAAGTGGCTGAAGTCTTCTAAGCTGGCAGGTCTTGCATCCACCATCTCACGCAGGGTTGAGTCGTGAAAGATCATGTAGGGCGGTATCTCCTGCTCGCGAGCGAGCAAGAGGCGGAGTTCGCGGAGTTGCTCCCACAGACCGGCGGACTCCTGATCGCTCCATTGGGTCGGTTCGCTGCGGCTGCGGTTGGCCTTTCTCTTGCTGCTCGGGCGGTCTTTCCTTACCCAGAGTGTGCTCTCGCCTTTGAGCAGGGGGGCCGCTTGGGGACCGAGTTGTAGACCTCCGTGCCCATCGGAGGCCGGGGCCAAGTAGTTCCCGGCGACCAGTTGTCGGACCAAACTCATCCACTGCTTCTGGGTGAGATCGTCTCCGATGCCAAAGACCGAGAGTTGGTCGTGATGATTCTGCAGGGCTCTTGGAGTCGCCTGACCGAGGAGGATTTCGATCAGGTAAGCGGCACCGTATCGCTGACCTGTTCGAAAGCAGGCCGACAAGAGTTTGCGAGCCGCCGTTGTGGCGTCCCAGGTCTCGGGGGGGTTGTCGCAGTTGCAACAGTTGCCGCAGGCTTCGGCGGTTTGTTCATCAAAATAGTTGAGAAGG
>CAZVVF010000431.1:0-4668 GCA_964630575.1 uncultured Burkholderiales bacterium
CTCGGGCGCAGCCAGGTTACCCTGGTCGACAAGCACGGCCCGGACAGTTTGCCCACTCTGGTGAACTCCATACTCTCCTCGAAAGAGAGCCGAGGAGTTTAGGAGGACTTCGGCTCGGCGAGGTATTTTCGGATGGTTTGGAAGAGTTGTTGCTCGTCGATCGGTTTGGTGATGTAGTCGTTGAACCCGAGGCGTAGGGCGTTCTCCCGGTCCCCTTTGAGAGCGTGGGCGGTCAGGGCCACTATCGGCATGACGCGTTGACCTAGCATCTCCTTGAGTTCTTCGCAAACCTGCCAACCGCTCTTCTTGGGCAGAGATAGGTCCAGGAGAATAAGGTCGGGGCACTCCTCAATCGCGATGTCGATTCCCGTTTGGCCGTCTTCGGCCGTGAGGAGGTCGTATTCGTCTTCTAGAAGTTGCATCACGAGATCGAGGTTGACCGGATTATCTTCTACGATGAGGATTCGCACTTATTCATTCTTCCCAACCTGCAAAAGAGTCCCTGCTGTCGCTTCAGGGACAGGTCATTCTACCGCCTTTGGCGAGAGGGAATCTCGATCGGCTCGCAGAACGCGCCGCCCGGGAAGCCCCGTGGGAGACAGCCGAACGATGATCTGCGTGAAGAACCTTACCAAAGCCTTTGGCAACAAGATCGCTGTCAAGGATCTTTCTTTTAACCTAGACAGCGGAGAGATCCTTGGATTTCTCGGCCCAAACGGGGCTGGTAAGACGACCACTATGCGAATTCTAACCGGATTTTTTCCTCCCACCTCAGGTACCGCTACCATCGACGGTATCGATGTGAGCGAGAGTCCTCTACAGGTTCAGAGCATGGTTGGCTATCTGCCCGAGCATGTTCCGCTCTATCACGATATGACGGTCCGCGAATTTTTGAACTTTGCCGCTGCTGCCAAGCGTGTCCCTTCGGCCCGTCGCAAAGCCTCTATCAGTGACACCGTCGAGCGATGCAACTTAGCGAGCGTGGCGGACCAACTGATCGGGACCCTCTCCAGAGGGTATCGTCAGCGAGTGGGGCTCGGTCAGGCTATCATCAACAATCCTAAGGTTCTTATCCTCGACGAGCCCACCGTTGGCCTCGACCCCACACAGGTACGGGATATCCGTGCTCTGCTGCGCGACTTGGGCAAAAACTCGACGGTGATTTTGTCCAGCCATATTCTCTCGGAAGTTCAGCAGATGTGCAGTCGCGTGGTGATCATCGCCGGCGGCGAGATGCAAGCGATGGATACTCCGGCGAATCTGACCTCGGCCATGCAGGGTGAGGCTCGCATATCGCTGCGGGTGACCGGAGCCGAAGATACCCTCTTGGAGGAGCATCTGAAAGCTATCGAGGCTGTGAGTTCCGTGGAAAGGTTGGAACGTGGGGCTTTTATGATCGTTTCGGAGCCTGGCCTGGGCGAGGGATTGGCTCCGAGAATCGCAAGCTCGGTGATCGGTGAAGGTTGGGACCTTCACGAGTTGAAGGCCAACACGGCCAACCTGGAAGATATCTTTATCGATCTCATTGAAGCCGAGAAGGGAGGTGCCAGTGTTAGCCATTCTGCGGCGTGAAATAGGCGCCTATTTTAACTCAGCCCTAGCTTGGATGCTGATCTCGGCCTTTATGCTGATCCTCGGTCTCATTTTTGTCTCGTTGTTGGGGATCTACTCCGAGTACTCTCTGGTGGCCGCCTCCTCGCCGTTTGGAGCCCAGCAGCTCAATCCCACGGACCGGGTGATCGTTCCCACCTTCCAGTGGATCGGGTATCTCTTACTCTTTATCTTGCCCGTTTTGACCATGCGGCTGATCGCCGAAGAGCGCCGTCAGGGGACCCTGGAAATGCTGTTTTCTTATCCTCTCACCGATACCGAAATCGTGCTCGGAAAGTTCTTTGGGGGACTCAGTGTGGTCGGGGTGCTCATGGGTCTGACCCTCGGTTTTTTTGTCGCCTTGAGTCGCTTGGCCGATATCGAGTGGAAGATCGTCGCTTCCGGCTACCTCGGCGTCTTTCTGTTGGGCTGCGCTTTTGTGTCTTTCGGGTTGTGGGCTTCTAGTCTCACGTCGAGTCAGATGATCTCGGCCGCGCTGACCTATTGCGGGCTGCTCAGCTCCTGGCTTGTGGTGATAGTCGGGGAGAGACTCAAGGGGCTAAAGGATATTTTCGGGGACCTCTCCTCCATGGGACACTTAGAGGAGATGGCTCGCGGAACCGTGTCGACCCATCACGTTGTCTACTATTTGGCCTGGACGTGTCTTTTTCTGTTTCTAACGGTGAGGACGCTCGAGAGTCAGAAGTGGAGTTCGTAGATCATGGAACGCCGTCGCAAAATGTTGCTCTCCACCTCGATCTCGGTGTTTCTGTCGTTGGCATGTTTTTTGCTGATTCTCGCCGTGTCCCACGACTTTCAGAAGTCCTGGGACCTCACGGCCGACCAGCGTCACAGTTTTAGTCCCCAGACCATCGAGTTCGTTCAGAGCCTGGACCAGCCAGTGAAGCTCTTTGCTTTCGTTGACCCCAACGGGGACAGTTCTTTTGTGGACAACCTTTTGGCGCGTTACAAGAAGCTCTCCCCGCGCTACTTCTCCTATGAGATCGTGGATCTCCAGAAGAAGCCCACCTTGGCGGAATCTCTTCAGGTACGGAGTTACGGTCAGGGGGTTTTGGAAAAAGAGGGGGCCGTCTTCGAAGACCAGACGCCTCGACGGGAGAGGATTCTTCAGTTTGACGAGGCCACCATCACCAACGCTCTGATGAAGCTCTTGCGGGATGAGGAAAAGGGAGCCTATTTTTTGATCGGTCATGGTGAGCGTCGGCCCGATCAGAAAGACTCGCGAGATATGTCTCAGCTCTCGAGTTCGTTGAGGACCGAGGGATACGAGAGCAAGATCCTGAGTTTGGCTGAGACCCCTGAGATTCCATCGGATGCGGCGCTGGTCATTATGGCTGGACCTACCGGGGAACTGCTGGAGAAGGAGCGCGAGATCCTCAACGATTATCTCGCCGATCGTGGAAAGCTCTTCTTCATGGCCGACATCGAGACGCCGGCCTCTTACACGGAGTGGCTACAACCCTATGGTTTCAAGCTCGGGGATGGGGTCATTATCGATGAGGACTCGGCCCAAGTCGGGGCCGAGCCGGTGACTCCGATCGGGGTCCAGTATTCGCCGGAACACCCCATCACGAAGATGTTCCGAAGTCGGACGGCTTTCACTCTGGCCCGACCTGTGGATATCGAGGGGCCTGAGCTCAAGGGGCTCACGGGTGAGAGCACGGTGTTGATCAAGACCGGTGACTCGGCCTACCTGATTCCCCTCGCCGAGATCTTGTCCGGGCAGTCCGTGACCTTCAGCTCCGAAGGCAAGACCCCCAGTTCCTACGCCTTGGCCGCAGCCGGCTTGTATCATCCGGAGGCTCCGAGTCCGAGCCCAAGCCCGAGCCCAGATGGCAATACGGAAGCTCCGCCCGTCTCTTCTAGGATCGTGGTGGCTTCGAGTGCCGAGACTTTTAGCAACGCTTTCTTGGGCCTGGCGAGCAATCGGGATTTCGCTCTCAACAGCATCAACTGGTTGGCCGAGTCCGAAAGCCAGATCACGGTTCGGGCAAAGGACCCTAAGGTTCAACCGATCTCTTTGTCCAAGCAATCCCAGACCTGGCTCTACTTCATCTTTTGTCTCTTGATACCGTTCCTGTCGGCGCTCACAGGTATCCTGATCGCTTATTTTCGACGCAAAGGTATCGCGAATTGAACAAGACGCAAATTGCTCTAGTTCTGGCGATCTTGAGTTTGGCTTCGTTTTACGCGTGGTCCAAGGTTCGGAAAATAGAGACCACTGAGCGTGAGTTTCAGGAGGCTCGCTACTATCCCGAGGTGGAGGAGATGGACGTCGAATCCATCAGTGTCATCTCTCGTGAACCCGAGTTTCGCTACACCCTAAAGCGGCGCGGCGATCAATGGTTTATCGACTCCCACCTTCTCAATCTTGAAAAGACCCACCAGGTGGTCAACTCCATCCTAGAACTCACCCGAGAGCGGGAGATGGAAGCTGAGCCCACCGCGGAAAGTGCGAAGGAGTTTCGTCTCGATGATCCCTCTTATCGCATTACCGTGACCGCCAACGGCAACAAAGACTTGGGGACGGTGCTCTTGGGCAAGCGAACGCCCGACTACAATCATTTCTATGGACAGTGGGAGAAGGGCGGGGCGATCTCAACGGTGCCGGCCTATACCTTAGGCTCTCTCGAAGATGAGCCCAAAGACCTCCGCGAGCTCTCCCTGTTTCCCGTTGAGGTGGCGGCTGTTGATGTGCTCGCTGTGGGTGATGGGGTCACCGATAAGGTCGTCTTGGAGCGCCAGGACGACAAGAGCTTCGTCTTCAAAACCCCAGAGCTTGGTCGGGCGGACGAGAGCAAGGTTCAAGACTTTCTTTTTCAGCTCAAGGACCTGAAACTCGCCAGGTTTTTGGGCCAAAACGAGGAGGCACCGAGCGGTGCCGTTCAGGTACAGTATCGCGCCTTGGTCAGCTATTCTGATTTTGAGGTGGTCACGGAAATCCAGCAGCGAGACCCGGCCAACCCCAAGCTCGTCTACGGTAGGCGATATTCCCGCAAGAAGGGGGAAACGGTGCCCGCTGAGGGGACCGTGGAGCGATTCGTAGTGGAATTGCTC
>CAZVVF010000432.1:0-4633 GCA_964630575.1 uncultured Burkholderiales bacterium
AGAGAGTGTTGCCGGAAAGCTCTACGAATACATCGCTGTGGGTCGGCCCATCTTGAGTTTGGTCAACCCGGGTGACGCCAGCAGGCTCTTGCGGGCCATACCAAATTCGCGCTGCGCTCGTCCCGATGATGTGAAGGCCATCGGGAAGGCTTTGAAAGAACTTTTGACCAGGTCTTCTAAGACCACGCCCGTTCCTGACGAGATCATAGCTCGACACGCCTACCCACAGTTGGCGCAGAGGCTACATCTGCTCATTCAGGAACTACTCTCGGAAGGTGCGATTCATGACAAAGGTTTCTAGTATGTTTCAGGTGGTCTTTCTGAACGGTTCCCCAAAGCTCTTGGAGATTCCATCCCCTACCGTTCGCGCGGGTTGTGTTCTCGTCAGAGTCGCTCATTCTACTATCTCCTCCGGCACGGAACTCACGAGTATGAAGGGCGACGAGCGCCCTTTAATCCAGCGAGTACTCGACCGCCCACGGAAGATCAAACGGGCTCTTGTCTTGGCCGCTCGGGAGGGAGTTTCGAACGGTAGAAGGCAGCTTTTGAGCGAGTACGCCAGAATCCAGGCCATGGGGTACTCGGTGGCGGGTCGAGTCGTCGCTGTTGGCCAGGGTGTAGAGCATTTGCGGCCAGGAGATGCTGTGGCGTGTGCAGGCTCGCAATGCGCTTTTCACGCCTCTGTTGTGTGTGTTCCCAAGAATCTTTGCGTGCCGATCCCGGAGGGGGTTTCCACCGCCGACGCATCCACGGTAGCCCTCGGGGCCATCGCCCTCCACGGCGTGCGGCAGATAAAACCCGAATTCGGAGCCACGGTCGGGGTTTGCGGATTGGGATTCCTAGGTTGTTTGGCAGCCCAATTTCTCGATGCCTCGGGCTGTCGAGTGGTCGCCTGGGATCTCAATGAGCAACGAGTACGGATCGCCCAAGACATGGGAATCAGCAAGTCGTACCACTCCCCGCCCAAGGAACTCGCATCGCAGCTCGATAGTGTCTTGATTACAGCCTCCAGTAAGAATCCCGCAGTTTTGGCCCAATGCTCTGAGCTGTGTCGGAGAAGAGGCAACCTGGTGATCCTAGGAGATGTTCCTATTCAGGTCGAGAGACGCCATGTCTATGCCAAAGAGCTCGAGTTGAGGATGAGTACATCCTATGGACCGGGCCGCTACGATTCCAATTATGAGGAGCAGGGCTACCTCTATCCGCCTGCCTATGTACCTTGGACCGAAACTCGCAACATGGAGATTTACCTCGATTCGCTAGCCGCCGGGCGAGTGAAACTAAATGGGTTGAGCCGGACTATTGCTCCTGCCACGGACGCTCAACAATGCTATGCTGCCTTGACCCAAGACCGGCCGCCTCTCCTCCTACAGTTGGATTTTTCCCAGGGTGAGGCCACACCGATACAACAACGCCTAACCCGAAAAGCCAAAGTCCCTCGGGAGAAACTCGGTCTTGCTCTGGTCGGAACTGGGAACTTCGTGCGAGCCGTTCATCTTCCTAATTTGCTCAAGTTGGAGCATCTTTTCGAAATTCAATCGGTTGTCTCTCGCCAAGGGCTCAATGCGCATAGCGTCGCGACCTTGGCGGGCGCTAAGAGCACTGTTACTGAGATAGGAGAGGTCCTCTCCGACCCAGAGATCGATGCTGTCTTAATCGGTACCCGTCACGACCAACATGTCGAGCTTGTGTGCCGATCACTCCAGGCCAAAAAGCACGTCTTAGTGGAGAAACCTCTGGCCCTTTCCTGGTCTGGGCTCGAGCAATTGAAACACGCTTTGCTGGAGTCAGAGACCTTTTTGATGACTGGGTTCAATCGTGCCTTTGCTCCTTGCGTGAAGTCTCTCAAACGATTCTTGTCGAAAAGAGCTGGGCCCGCAGTCATTCAGTACCGAATGAACGCGGGCAAGATTCCACAGGACCACTGGATTCATGGCTTCGAGGGCGGTGGGAGAAATCTAGGTGAGGCCTGCCACATCTATCATCTCTTCCTACATCTTTTGGATCAAGATGTTCTTTCAATTCAGGCCATAGCGGGCGGGAAGCGCCAACTCAGTGACAATTTTTTGGTCAATCTTCACTTCAGCGATGGGAGTCTCGCTCAGTTGTGTTACACGGCCGAGGGTGGACCAGGATTAGGAAAAGAGAGGCTTGAGGCCTTCGCCGACGGTGAAACTGCAGTATTGGACGACTATCAAAGCCTGGTGCTCTCAGGAACCCTCCGTTGGAGCGGCCCTCAAAATAAGGGTCACCTCGAACTTCTCAGAGAGTTCGGTTCCGCTGTGAAATCGGGACGCGAGCCAATGAATGTATCGCAGCAGTTGGAAGCCACCAGAATTGCCCTGGTGGTGGAGGAGCAGCTGGCAGGACGTGCCGCTCTGGCCGATGGACTGTAGCAATGCACGAGTGCTCAGAGTCGTTGTCTTGTGCGAGAACGGCGCGAACGAAGTGGATTTGGGACGCTTTTGTCAAGCCACTGGTCTTCTCTGCTGCGAACTCCCATCGTGGTCGCGACCTCTACTGAGTCAAAGCGACTTGTTTGGCTACATCGACCCGCGAAATTGGCTTCCTTGCTGGATCGCCTTGGGCCGGATCATTTTGACCAGGCTGACCGCTCTTCGAGCACTGGTTAGCAGACTTGATGAACAAGCTCTAGCGAAGGGAAAAAGTGGATGGCTCTTGGTCTCGAACAACCTCCAACCGGAGTGGGAGATTCTGCCTGGTGCGTGCATCATCCACCTATCGGATGACCCGCTCAAGCTAGAAACGGTTGAATTAGGACGGCAGGGAGTTCAGAGGGTGGGCAAGCTCGAAGGTTCTCTTCGCTCAAGAACGCTCAACGGATGGAGCGTGTCTCTCAGTTGGAAGGCGGCCCTCGAAAAATCCACCGGGTGGCCTTATGAATTGCCCCGACTCGAGGTTGGAGCGGTCTCCGAAGGTGTGATCCCACAACGGCTCGCCAGGAAAGAAAAAATACGAGCTATAAAAAGCGCGATCGTGACCTTCGGCAGTTGGACAAAGCCCTGCTTGGAGAGCTATGCGAGGTGGCTCGTTCGGCCCTCAGACCACTGTACACCGATCCGCGTAGAACCCACGCCGACAACACGTCGAAAGCTCCGATGTGCCGGTCCTATCTGGATGGAACGACTCTTGCGTACCGAGCCAAATGTGGAGATATGCAAAGACGATCCCGACCTTCTCCTGCTAGACGACTCGTTGCAAAGGGAGCTTGGCACCGAATCTCTTGCAAGCTTTTTAAAAAAAGCCAACAAGGCTGTTTGGTTGCTAGAGAAGCATCCCGGGAGCGAAAGTTTGAAGCTTCTCAAGAGAGCAGAGTTACTCTACACTCAAGAGCCCACGAGTGGAGCTCAGCATTTGCCAGCCGCTCTTGCCTCGTACGCCTGCCACCCGGTATCTCAAGCACCTCCACTCCCAGAGGAGTGGAGGTTGCTGTCCCACCTCGGTACCTTCGAAAGTCATCCGGATAGCAAGGACGTCGCGAGCATCTTGGGCGAGTCCCCGCCAAGCCCCGAGGGTACCCAGGACCGGGAGCTTCTTCGGGTTCTTCGTCTTCGATGGATGCGTCAGCATCACACCCTAACCCAGCGTCTGGCGGTCATCTCATCTGGACTCTCTCGCGGGATAGAATTGCCCTCAGAACTGCGCGTCTCAGTGATCTGTTGCAGCTGCCGCCCGGCAAGGCTCGGAAGCCTCCTTCGAAATTTGAAACGGCAGACACACAAGATGGAGGATTTTCTTCTCGCAACCCACGGTTGGCAGGTGTCAGAGGAGCAAAAACAACATCTTTCCCAACTTGAATGTCGCGTGGAAGTGGTTGAATTGCCCTCGGGTTGGTCACTGGGCCGATGCCTTCGATTCTTGAGCCAAATGAGTTCGGGTGATGCCATCTTTCGATTCGACGATGACGACTACTATGGGCCGAATTATCTCCTAGATCAGGTCGCGCTTTTACAAACGACTGGTTCCGGGATCGTTGGCAAGGTCTCATATCCCATTTACTTTGAGCGAGTGGATCGCGCCGTGCTCAGGCGACCAGGACAAGAGTTTCGGGCCTTGCTCTTGGAATCCGGTGCCACGCTGGGATACAGAAGAGAAGTCGCTGAGCAGATCGCTTGGCCAAACATGACCAACGGGGAAGATACAGAGTTCCTCGTCCGAGCCTTGCTGGCCGGTGTGCCCCAAGTGTGCGGAGACCGCTGGAATTTCTGCTGCCTGCGGGGAGATCTGAGTCAGCATACCTGGAAAACAAGTTTACCAGAGTTGGCTCGGGTCTATCCCACGATTCCAGAGGGCTTTATTCCAAGTTCTTGTGAACGATAGGCCCGGTTCCTAACGGACTCCACTCCACAACCTCTGCCCAGCCAAGTCTGCAACCAGCAATCCAGTCTCTCACCTGAGCGAATCGCCCCATGAGCCACCTCAAGGCTGACGGGTGGCACTCGCCCCCGATAGCAAGGACCAGCATCTTGAGCGGTGTGGGGCAAAATGGAAAGAGGTCGGTCATCTTGAGAGCGCCTCTGAGATTCAGAGGTTGATGAGACCACAGTCTTAGTGTTGCCAAACTGTGCAAGGCGTAGAGTTCGTCCTCGCGTGTGGGCTCTCCAGGCCGTTG
>CAZVVF010000433.1:0-4628 GCA_964630575.1 uncultured Burkholderiales bacterium
GTGGTTGACCCACACGGACTTGTGGCTGAGCTGGGAGCGCTCGCCGCGCGAGGCGTCTCCTGTTCCAATCTCTGCATCTCCGACCGAGCCCACTTAGTCATGCCATGGCACAAAGTCATAGACGGGCACCTAGGCAAGGCCATCGGAACGACGGCTCGCGGGATCGGTCCCTGCTACGAGGACCGCGCCTCGCGTCGAGGTCTACGAGTGGGAGATCTCGTGAACGAGAACCAGAAGGTAGACCGCGACCATTTCAGCCAACGATTTCGCGAAGTGGCGACCCAGAAAAACCGGATACTCACGAGGCTCTACGACCTGCCTCCCCTCAAGGTTGAAGAGGAGCTAGAGACCGTACTGGGACTTGCTGAACAGTTTCGTGAAGCCGTCTGCGACACGGCCGAACTCCTCAATCGTCTCAAGAATCAGGGCAAAAAGATACTCTTTGAGGGCGCCCAGGGCTGCCTCTTGGACCTCGACTGGGGAACCTATCCCTATGTCACTTCCTCCTCGGCGACCCTTGCAGGCTGCCTCTCCGGCAGTGGCTCGGCCCATATCCCTGAGCGTCGGATCGGTATTGTCAAAGCCTATTCAACGCGAGTAGGAGAAGGTCCCTATCCAGGTGAGTTGGGAGACTATGAGGCGATCAGGGTTCCGAGCATGAGGGGCAAGGGCCCTGTCTCAGCCGATCTCACCGACGAGCAAAAGCAAGCCGCCCTCGCTGGTGATGACCAGATCATGGGAAACTGGATTCGGCGAGCCGGACAGGAATACAGCATGACCACCGGGCGTCCGATTCGCTGCGGCTGGCTCGATCTTGTGGCGGTGAAGCACGCTGTTGAGGTCTCCGGACTGACTGAGATCGCTCTCACCAAGCTGGATGTCTTAGCAAACATCCCCAAGCTCAAACTCCTGACCGCCTATCAAGACAAAGAGAAGACCTTGACCACCTTTCCATCGCGTATCGCTCAACTCGCTCGCTGCAAACCCATCTATGAAGAGCAGGAAGGGTTCGGCGAGGTTCGTGGGGCCGAGACTTTTGCCCAACTGCCGAATCCAGCCAAGTCGTATATCAAACGCATCGAAGAGTATCTTCAGACCCCGGTCCGCATCATCTCCGTAGGTCCTGGCCGAGCCGAGCACATCATCAAGGAGAGATCCTGTGATCCAGGCTGAGTCGATCGCGCCTTGAGAGTCCCTTGTCGGGGGCTGTCTCTAAGAGAGAAGTCGCCGCTCACTGGGAGTGAGATTTTAGCCAAACCACAAGAGCGAGGTTCACTATGTTTGTTAGAGCACTGCTATCCGTCTCCGATAAAAGCGGGTTAGAGAGGCTCACTCAAGGGCTCGCAAAAATTGCTCCAGAGTGCGACATTCTCTCCACCGGCGGCACCTCGTCTCGTCTCAGCGAACTCGGCATAGCCTGCCGAGAGGTGGCTGACTACACGGGATTTCCCGAGTGTTTTTCGGGTCGAGTGAAAACTCTCCACCCCAAAATTCACGGCGGGATTCTCTACCGTCGAGGCCAAGACGACGAGCAGGCTCACAAGGTGGGAATCTTGCCCATCGACCTGGTGGTGGTCAATCTCTATCCTTTTCAGAGTGCCTTTCTCAGCGGTTCTGAGGACCTCGCCGAGAGGATCGACATCGGTGGTCCGGCTCTGCTTCGGGCTGCGGCCAAGAACTGTGAGAGTGTGGTGGTATTGTGCGACCCCACAGATTACCCGGAATTTCTAGAGCGTGCCGAAACGGGTCGTATCGAGCAGACGTATCGACGCTACCTACAGGCCAAGGTTTTCGCGCACACCGCCGCCTACGACGCCTCCATCGCTGCAGCGCTCAGCGAAGAATCCTATCCAGAACAGCTCACTTTGAGCTTTCGCCGCAAGAACAATCTTCGCTACGGCGAGAACCCTCACCAAACCGCCGCGGTGTATGAACAGGATTTTGGGCCCACCTCCCTGGCTGGCTACACCCTCCACCACGGCAGGGAGCTATCCTACAACAACCTGTTGGACAGCGCGGCCTCACAGCTGCCTTTCTACCAAAGCAAGATCCCGATGTGCTGTGTGGTCAAACACGCCGCCCCATGCAGCCTGGCCCAGGCTCAAGACAACACCACGGCCTTTAAAATGGCCTGGGCCGGAGACCCCGTGAGCGCCTTCGGCTCAGTGGTATCCTTCTCCCATGGGGTTGAACGAGCCGAGGCGGAGCTTCTGAGCCAGAACTTCGTGGAGGTGGTCGTAGCTCCTGAATTCTCAGCAGAAGCTCTGGCTGTCTTGCGAAAGAAACCGGCCTTACGCCTCGTCGAAATTCGCCCAAACGAGTGCAAGCGCCCAAACTCTTACCGACACAACATGATCTTGCAAGACGGCCTCGCGCTGTGCCAACAAGCCGACCGTCTCCAAGATCTCCAGCAGACCCTGGTCACCGAAACACCCCGAGGTCAACCTGATAAAGCCCTCCTCCTTTTTGCCCTAAACGCCGTTCGTTGCTTGAAGTCCAACGCCATTTGCCTCGCGGCTCGCGTGGGTGAGAATTTCCAGACATTGGGGATGGGTGGAGGCCAGCCCAACAGAGTGCAAGCCCTCAAAATCGCCATCGACAACGCCACAGAGAACTTTGGCAAGAAGGCTCTGAAGACGGCGGTCCTCGCATCCGACGCCTTCTTTCCCTTCCCAGACAGCATAGAGGTGGCAGCGGCCGCTGGCATCGGCTACATCGTCTCCCCGTCCGGCTCCAAGAAAGACGGCGAAGTCCGAAACACAGCCCAGCGACTGGGAGTATCCCTAGTCTTCGTCGATCATCGACTGTTTCGTCACTAACCCATTGCGGCCAGATTGAACAAAAGCCAATAAATGACTCCTGTCTTGGCCGGAGAATCACTCTGGAATGAGCTTTCAGAGTCTGTTTCACCGCCCCATCGCCCTCGCCATGGTCCTGGCCTTCATCCTCACCACAGCCAGTGTGGCAGAGACGGATACGGGCAAGCTCTATCCATCCAAGGATGGGGTCTTTTCTGTGCTGCTATCGCCGCAGTTCTTCAAAAGACTCAGCGACGGCGGTCAGAGCGTCTTCAACGCTGTCTCTACAGACGGAGTTCTCGTTCTGGTATTCATCAAGACCGCAGAGCAAAAAATCCCCTTGGCCAACATCAAGCGCGATTTCCCCAAACGAGCCGGTCCAAGCTGGAAGATTCTGGGAAGCGAAGACAGCACCGTGGGCGGAAAGCCCGCGGTCTTCTACCGGCTCTCCAATCTCTTCCCCAATCCAAACGGGGAGTGGCCGCAGATACTCAAGACGAAGTTTGGCTTGCCTGCCACTTCCAAATACAACACCCTGATGGCTATCGTCCCTACCAGCAAAGGAACCTACACCTTCCAAGTTCACCATCACCAAAGTCTCGGTGATCAGGGCTGGCAAGCGGCGGCAGGTCTTTTTCGTCAACTCGTAGTTTGGCCGTAAGACCGAGCTAGGGCTGACTCTTGTCCTTGAGCTTTTCAACAGCTCGCTGGATCTCTTCGGGGCTCTCTCCGGCAGCCGTGGCATTCTTCCTCAATTCAGCCGCGGCATCTGTGGTGTTCTTGCTGTGGAGAGTCACGTACTTGAGCATCGGTTTGTCATCGAGTTTTCTGAAGGTGCCCAGTGACTTATCCTCTGGCTGCAACTCTTTGGCGGGAGTCATCGTCAGTGTTTGAGTGGTGCCGAAGGCCCGACCTTTCACATCGAACTCACCAACCTTGCCGCCGCCTTGGGCACTCTGTTCCTCACCCTTGGCCTTCGATTGAGAGGATTGGTCCATGCCCTCCACCTTCAACCCTGACTTCTCCATGTTCTGGGAAGCGGACGCCTCTTGGGCTTGCCGCTTTTCGTCCTTGGGGTCCGAAGACTCTTTGCTCGACTGGGTCGAGGTCGAGTTAGAGGCCTCCGACTTGGCAGCCTCAGAAGTCGAATTCGCCTGAGCACCAGCCTTGCTACCACCAGCCTTACTACCACCGGCCTTGCTGGCGCCGGACTTACCCACACCGCCGACTCCTTCTCCGCCCTCTTCCTGAACTTCCTCGGTCACTCTGATCTTTCCGATCACTTCCCGACCTTCGTGAATCTGGCCGGGCTGAGCGATGGGGTCCCATTCTTTTTTGCGCTTAACCTTTTTACGTTTTTTGTTGTCGCCGCTACCCTCGGCCTTTTTGTCCTCACGGTTAAACTCGGAATTGGGGTCCACGATGTCCTTGTTCAACTTTTCCAAGAGTGAATCACGCAGCCTGTCGCGACGATTCATCGAACCCGGCTCAGAGCGTCCGATCTGGGTGAGTGCTCTGTCTGAAAGCTTAACCGCGTCTTCTTGCAAGGTGGCCGCACCACTGACGGCGTGACCTTGATTCGCACCTTGCTGGCTAGCCAGACGCTCCGCCGCAAGACTCTGCGCCATACGACGAACCTCAGCTTCGCGAGCCGATGTCCCCTGTGTCCCCTGACTCTTCTTCGTCGAACCGATTTCTTCTATGTCCAAAAGATAGCCCCCTTAACTCATTGACTCCCTTAAGCATGATGGAAAGACTCTCGAAAGGCAACAAACACCATGTTACATATCTTTGTCGTTTGTTAAATTCTTCCACATTCAACCATTTTCC
>CAZVVF010000434.1:0-4613 GCA_964630575.1 uncultured Burkholderiales bacterium
CGCTCGGTGCTCTGGGCAGACTTGGAGCGTGACAATCTCTCCTGGTGTGAGGACCACGAGCACTCGGCTATCGCCCCAGAGAAGGGCCTTGGAGTCAGCTCCAAAGCTACGATTTTCAAACACGCTAGAGGGTAGTGGGAAATAGATATTCTCCCCCTCGATGCGTCGTCGTTCTTCGGCCATGGCCAGACGCAACTTGGTCGGCTCATCGGTCGGCATCTCTCCTCTCGCGAGTCGATAGGCATCCCGAGCTTTCCGAAACTCCTGGGCGTACATCCAGATGTCACCTTGGCTACGCTGACTCAGGTCCTTCTTCTCCTCCTCGCTGAGAGAGCTTAGGACGCTGCCTGCCCGCTCGCCCTGGCCCTCCTCCATCAACAGCAAAGCGAGTTGACAGTTGGCTTTGGCCTGCTGCAAACGACGGATAGACTCCCTCGCTGTCGCCATCTGCTCGCGACGGTCGAGTTGAACCAGATTGTATAGGCACTGAGGGTGTCCAGCTTCCAAGACCAATCCGCGTTGGAGCAGTTCCCGGGTCTCATCAGCCTTGTCCAGCGAATACAGTGAGACGGCTGCGTTGTTCAAAAGGTCAGCCCTATCGCCGCCGGGCATGGATTTGGGACGTTGATAATCTGAGGGGCCAAAGCTCGGGAGAAAGCCCTGCAGGAGATGGATGAGTTCCTCAGCCGTCTGAGGCCGATCGGCGGGCGCCTTGGACAAACACCTCAGCGCCAGTCTGGCCAGATCCTCGGGGACCTCTGAGTTGAAGACTCTGGGGTCTGGAGCTTCGTCGTTCAAGTGGCGGCCTATCACCACAACCGGGTCCGAAGTCTCTCCCGGTGCATCAAAGGGCCGTCGACCGCACAACAGCTCGTAGAACACAACGCCCGCTGAATAAAGGTCCGTGGCAGGCCCGATAGAGGCCTCCTTGACCCACTGCTCAGGGGCACCGTAGCGTGGGGTTCCTACGTACTGACCGTGACCTGTTACTCCCGAATGTGAGGGGAGTTGAGGGGCAGCCTCCGCGAATTCAGGCTCTGCTTCCCTGCCGATGGCTTTGACCAATCCGAAATCCGTGAGCACGATCTGCCCAGACTCTCGAACCAACAGATTCTCTGGCTTGATATCCCGATGAACGACCCCCATGGCGTGGGAATGGGTGAGTCCCTCGGCGACCTGCAGAAGTATCTCGATGATCTTGCCCCAATCACCGCGCTCTATCTTGCCTTGCTTCATCTGGTCGTCGAGCGAGCCGCCAGCGATGAGGTCCAAGAAGAGCCCGGGCAGATTGCAGACCCTGTGAACGAACCAACAGCGTACAATGTTGGGGTGGGCCCCCATTCGAATCCAAGTCTCAGCCTCTTTGAGGTAGCGGTCGCGACTGCTCTTCGTCTGCACCACCTCGGGACGCGGCAGCTTGAGAGCCAGATTGCGCCCCCACTCCAGATGCCTCACGTTAAAGACAACACCCTGTCCCCCGTGGCCGATGAGAGTTCCGACCTCAAAGCGACCATCCAAAATCTGCCCAGTCCGAAGCCCCATAAGAGTCTCAGATCGTCGTTCGTATTCCATCCTTATCAATGTTTCGGGAAGAGGAAAAGATGCCTTCAGCCCAGAGCACCCGAAACTCAGACTCTCCATGGTCTGCCCTTCCCTTCCAGGACCCACGATCTCATGGCCGTCACGCCAGGCACTGTCTGCAACTCTAGCGAACGTTGACCCATGAAACCTCTTGAGTCCTCTTTGCATCAGCTTCGCATGTTCGTCCTCATCGCCGCGGTCGTCGCCGCCTGCGGTTGCAGCAACGCGAAGGACAACTACTTGATGGGTCTCGAGCCACAGCTCCAAGGATTGGCCAATGTTTGGGCGAGCTTGAACCAGTTCCCAACGTCTGCTGAGTGCGATGAGCTCCAGGCTCGACTCGACCAAATCGACAAGAAACTCCAAGAGCTCAAGGGCCCGCCCTCATGCCAGGTGCTTCACGACTTGGCCCTCGAATCACTCACGCTCCAGCGGGAAGAACTCGTCACCAAGCGAGCTCTGGCCTCTCTCGAGGAGGCCCAAGAGATCAACACCGAAGCCGGTCGCAAGGAACTTGCTGCACTCGCGGCCCAAAGCAAAGCGACTGCGAAAAAAATGTTCGAGCTGTCCCGAAAGCTCCAGGGCCAACTCAACGACCTCTAGAGGTCACAGCAGTCCCCCTTGCTCAAGGACCGGTTCAATCGATACTGTTTCGCAGTGAGGCGAGTGTGCTCTCACGACCCCGAACCATAAAATAGGTTCCGCTCTCGGTGTGACGCTCTCCAACGACCCGCACCTTGGATCGAACCGCTCCAACCCCTCGGCGAGAGGTGTAGGGTACGAAGACCTCTTCCTCGATCATGTCTTGTTCGAAGAAACCGACGATCTCACTGTGAAGAAAGTCCATGTCCTCTGCCGACTTGGTGGAGACCGCGAGTGCCTCGGGGAACTCGACCCGAAGCGCAGCCAACTCTTCTGGATCCAATTTGTCGATCTTATTCAGCACCAGATGGGAGGGAATTTTATCGGCCTCGATCTCGGATAAGACCTCACGGGTCGTGGCCAGTTGAGAGCGGAACGAGGGGTCGGAAGCGTCCACCACATAGAGCAAGTGTCCGGCGTTTTTGGCCTCCTCCAAGGTGGAGCGAAAAGAGGCCACCAAGTCGGTGGGGAGTTTCTTGATAAACCCCACCGTGTCGGAGAGCAAAATCCTTGGAATGGTCGGCGGATACAGAGCTCGGACGGTAGTGTCCAAGGTGGCAAAGAGCTTGTCCTCGACCAGCACCGAGCTTCCGGTAAGAACTCGCATCATCGAGGATTTGCCGGCGTTCGTGTAGCCCACCAGAGCCACACAGGCGTGTTGAGAGCGCCCTGAACGGCCCTGCGACTGCTCCCGTTCGATGTCAGCGATCTCCTTGCGCAACTCCGAGATGCGGTCGCGGATCTTTCGCTTATCGAGTTCCAGGGTTTTCTCCCCAGCCATTCCCAAGCGGTCTCCTGGACCACTGCCGGTCAAGCGAACTCTAGGGGCCAAGTAGCGAAGACGAGCCGCTTCCACCTGGAGCTTGGCCGCCCGCGTCTTGGCGTGGCGGCTGAAGATCTCAACGATCACACCTGTTCGGTCAAAGACCTCGGCCCCCGTCGCCCGCTGGATGTTGGACAGTTGGGAGGGACTCAATTCACAGTCGAAGACCACGACATCAGCGTGAGGCACCTCTTCCTCGCCATCCTCCCAAAAGTCGGAGTCCTCAAAGTCGTCGTCCTCGAATTCGTCCTCTTCTTCGTCCTCGCGGGCAAGCTCCGCCTCCAAGCGCTGGGCGAGCTTGGTTTTCTTGCCGTAGGAGCGACGCGCGAGTTCACCATCCCCACCGGTGAACTCGGCCAACTCCTTGAGCTTGCCGGCCCCCAAAATGACCGCGCCTGCCAGGGAGCTGCGGCGCTGGCTCAAGGAACCCACCACATCATAACCGAGGGTCTTCACAAGGCGCGCCAATTCACTCAGAGACTCATTGGTCTCTGCCTCGGTGCTGTCTGGTAGGGTGACACCTACCAGAACGGCTGTCTCTTTTACTTGGGCTGTGTCGTAGGTCATATCTTGCCGGGCGAATTACTCGTGGTTTCAGGTTTCCCTTGGCTATCTCTCAGAGAAAAACGTGGCCATCCCCTTCGATCAGAGAGACTCTCGAACAGCCAAACTCCCCAAAATAGAAAAAGGCGACCACCCAGTCGCCTCTTCAGTCTTATGCGCTCGGAGGCGGCGTCACGACCGGCTCCTGACCTCGTTTCCGCCCCCCACTACATCACGTCTCCGGATGCTTAACTAGAGCTTGCAGTGGCTCCCTCGGGAACCTAACGCTCCAGGACCAAGTGGTCCCATTCAATCTAGCGAGTTACGGTTTCTGGCTTGTTGTGTTAATACTCCCTCTCATGCAAACTCCCCTTCTCCTCTGGAAAAAAAATATTCTTTCTTGCAAACTTCAGATTGACGGCCCCTTTGGCTTTGACGAGAGCGGAGCGCTCATGCAAATGCCCCATCCGCAGGGAGAGTCCGTCGAGTTTCTCAAAGACCCACTCTACAGCGGAACGCTCAAGGGAAACGAAGGACCTGTCTCAATGTCGAGAAGCAAAAAAATCATCATCTTGTTGACCGTCAACATCGTCATCATCTCCACGCTGCTGTTGGCCGCCGAAGGCTACCTTCGGTACACCAACAGATTCGAGGGAATGAATGGAGGTTGGCTCACAGCGGATCCCGTGCTGGGCTACAGACCAGCGGACCACCTCGAAGGGGTGTTCAGCGAGTGGGGAGTGCGCACTCCCCCATTTTCCACCCCAAAGCCCTCCGGAACGTTTCGAATTTTGGTCATAGGAGACTCCGTGGCCTGGCCCAAGAACGGGTTCGTCAGCATGCTCGGTGATGCGCTGGGCAGTGGGTTCGAAGTGATCAACGCCGCTGTTCCTGGCTACACGATCCACCAAGAACGTCTGATGATGGAGCGACTCTTGCCGGTGGACCCCGATCTCGTGATCCTTCAGTACTGCCTCAACGACCACCACAAATTTTTGCACGAACTCTCGGGAAACGGACGATG
>CAZVVF010000435.1:0-4610 GCA_964630575.1 uncultured Burkholderiales bacterium
CTGCACAATCACTCTGAGAAAGCCTCAGTCTCATCAGGCGCATTCAAGATATCATGAGCCTAGATGAGATCTCTAGGACATATCACAACCTTAGTGATACTGGGGCCTCGTTATTCGCTCAGCCCGCTGGGGCTGCGCCGCCCGACACCAAATGGAGTTCATCAAAGCGGAAGCCAGTTTCGGCCCATGAGTGCATTCGGGCTCCTTGATTGGACTCGGCCAGGCAACTACGATCGCACTCTCCATCACTTTCTTCGGAAAGCCTGATCTCTACGGGGAATCGAATCGACGGCTTGGCTTCCAGTGCTGAAAATCGGCTACTATCGCTATCTCTTCGGCCAGGGGGAATCCGAGAAATTTTGACATACAGGCCGGGGCGCCCCACATTGAGACCAGCTCCATACGACAAGATGGAAACCCGCTGGAAGATATGGAGACTTTCTCTTCTCCGAGAGAAGGTCTTCACTCTTGCACAGCTATGTTGCTAGCTTGTTACTCCCTCTTATTCTTATGAGAAGGAGAGATTCTCCCGAGCCAGGGGAAGTTATGGCTCAAAACCCCAAGCCTATAACGGAGGGGAGACCGTGCCGTTGTTGCCAGCGTTGCCGCCGTGAGTACCGTTGCCGGTGCCACCTGTGCCTCCGACGACACTCAAGCCCGTTCTCGTCAGAGCTCCCGAGGCATCGAAGATGATGTCTCCGCCATCTCCTCCGTTGCCGCCGCTATCGCTGACGTTGTTGTCTCCACCATCTCCCCCGGAGCAGTCGATGGAGCCGGTCACATCGAGTGAGTCTCCGCTGGTCAGAGTCACTGTCCCGCCCACTCCTCCGTTGCCGCTGCTATCGCCGACGCTGTTGTCTCCAGCATCTCCCCCGGAGCAGTCGATGGAGCCGGTCACATCGAGTGAGTCTCCGCTGGTCAGAGTCACTGTCCCGCCCACTCCTCCGTAGCCGCTGCTATCGCCGACGTTCTCGTCTCCACCATTTCCCCCGGAGCAGTCGATGGAGCCGGTCGAGCCGACAGTCAATGCACCGGCACAGAAAAGGTTCACGTCTCCACCGGGCTCTCCGTTGCCTCCTCCCGGGCCAGGGGTGACATTATCTGCCCCCTTTCGGTCGATCGTCCCATCGACGGTGATGTCCCCCAGGGCACGAACGCGAAAGGGGTTGTCGCCGGTGACCGTAAGGGTGGCTCCGTCTTCTAAAGTGAGGTCCTCGAGTTCGAGTCGCTCGGTGGTATCGTTCCAGCCCTCGGGGATGACGGGGTCTTGCCCTTGGAGGGTGAGTTCGCCAGTGTCGGTGTTGAAGGTGTGGGCACCAGTTGGAATCGTGAGGCTAGGCGTGGGGGCCGTAAGCACGGTAACCACGAGTTGCCCCACGATCGGCCCTTCTGCTCCTGAGAAAGTGGCCAAGATCTCGGCCTGTCCTTCGCTTACCCCGCTGACTAAGCCAGTGTCGATAACCACGCTCGCTGTGCCGCTCTGTTCCGAAGTCCAGGCGACCGAATCAGTGATGTCATCGGTGGTGTCGTCGGTGAGAGTGGCGATGGCTTGGAGTTGGAGGTCACTGCCCACCGTCACCGTACTGGGTGCAGAAGCGATGGTGCGCACTTCGATAGAGACCACTTCGGCATCGGAGATGGACAGGTCGAAAGTGGGAGTGAAACCGCCGAAGCTGGCTTGAATATTGGCGTTCGGAGCCTGTAAAGTGTGTACGGTTCCGGGCCCTGAGATCTCGGCGAAGCTCGGGCTGTTGGATGCCCAGTCGGCAAGCGAAGTCAGATCTTGCTCGCTGCTGTCGGAGAAACGGCCCACGGCCTTGAGTTGGGCTACCGTGCCTGCCGGGACAGGGTTTTCTGGACCTTCGATGGTGAGTCCGGTGAGTTGAGCCGAAGTCACCGTGAGCACGGTGCTTGCTTCAACTTCGCCCAAAGTGGCGGTGATGGTGCTCTGACCGGCGCTCTGAGCTTGAGCTAGACCGGCACCGTCGATGGTGGCCACGCCTTCTTCACTTGAAGTCCACTCCACCTGGTCGGTGAGGTCTTGCTCGGAGGCATCGGAGAAAAGGCCCAGGACTTCGAAAGGCTGCTCCGTTCCCTGGGCGACGGCCGGAGAGAGCGGGCTGAGCTCAAGAGCCAAGAGAGAAGCATCGGTAACCTCGACCTGCGCTGTAGCCGACAAGCCTCCGAAACTTGCTCGTGCGGTGGTGCTGCCGGACGTCGTGCCGGTGACCACTCCTTGGTCCACACTGGCCACAGCTTCATTCTCCACGCTCCAAGAAGCGGCGCTGGTGAAATCTTGGCTGCTACCATCATTAAAGAGGGCGGTGAGAGTGAGAGACCCGGAAGTACCGGCTGCGAGGCTCAGGCTACCAGGGGACAGACTCATGCTCTGAAGAGTCCCGCTCACCCCGAGGATCTCGGGATTGTCGATGGTGAAGATCTGGTCCGGCGACAAACTGACCGGCACCTGAGCCAAGCCCACCACTCGTCCTGCGGCCAGGTATTCGATGACCATATCGGTCACGGTCACAGGTACGTCGGCAAAATCTATCTGAGCGGCCTTCTCTCGCACCTCGGGCCCATAGAGAAGCTGCTGCTCGGCATCAAAACCTCGCCCCCGAACCTGGTCCACTTCACTAGGCACAGTCGTCTGAGCCAACACGCTCTCCAGACGCACTATGGCGGTTTGGGTGGTGCCTTGGGACGTGAAAGAACTCGAGTTGACAAAGCCTCCGTCCGAACTTCCGCAACCAGTCCCTATAAGGGGCAAAATGCAGAGAATAAGAGCGCGGAGAAAAAAGTGACAGTGTGATTTCAAATAAGGCAAGACGAAAAACCCCCAGGAAATATGGAGACATTTCATTCTCCGAGAGGAGGAGTTTCCCTTTGCACAGTTATGTTACTCCCTTATTCTTGTGAGAAGGAGAGATTCTCCTTGAGCGCATCGGAAATGGACAGGTTGAAGGTGGGAGTGAATATTGGCGTTCAGGCTCTGTAAAGCTTGCACGGTTCAGGGGCTTGAGGTCGCAGCGAAGCTCGCGTTGTTCGATGCCCAGTCGACCAGCGAGGTCAGATCCTGCTTGCTGTCGTCGGAGAAGCTGCCCACGGCCTTGAGTTGGTAGAAGGCGAATGGACTCCGGGAACCCATTCCGATGGTGGCTGGCCTTTCTCAACTCGTCTCTACGGTGGTGATGGACTATGGCGCAAGAGAGCAGGTGTCCAGTAATTGTCTGCTTTACAAGCCGGCTAACTTTGCCCAGTAACTTTTGGGGAGCAACGCAAATGGACCGTCGTTTTTGCTCGCTACCAGCCTGATGGACGGACATTAAAGGCATGGTCTCGAGTCCTTGGTCGAGGCCTCAGCAAGCGCTCCTCGGAGCTTCACTTTTCTTGGCTACGACTTGAAACCCAGGGAGAGACATAGAGAAAGAGCCGATAAGGATTTGACTTTTGCTCCGGGGGTTGGGGAAAGGGCAAAGAAGAGACTTCTGGGACGGGTGAAAGCTCCTAGATTCTACAAGTGCTCAGACCTATCGTTCGAAGACATTGCTAGGGAGATCAATCCGCGGGTACGAGGGTGGATAAATCACTTCTGCCACTTTCGTGTCGGTGAATTGCCTTCGAGTTTTCACTGAATCGCAAGCGCCAATGCTACGTCTCCGTCCGTAGGTTGATGAAGTGGAGTAGGTACAAGTGCAAAACCGGTACGCGTCAAGCCAGCGGCGACTCAGTCGAACAAAGGAGCAGACGCCAGGCCTGATCGCGTATTGGAACTTTAGGTCAAGAAGAGTGAACCATGGATTACTGTAAGGAACGTGAAGGGTGTCCGAGACATGAGTTGGATGCTTGGAGAGGCTCGAGTGCGGTTCCGCGAGGGCCACAGGGTGAAATCTCTTGGGGCTACTCAGCGATGTCCTACAGGTTCATCTTAACTAGTCGATAAGGACGAATATTGTTAAGAATCCCTGTTCCGTTTCGGCCAGGCACTCCAGTGCGTCAGACCCCACTGAAACCCTCCCCTGTATGATATCGAGGTCATGAATCCAGGCGCAACTTCGCGGCATGAGCCAAGCTTTCTTGGCAAAGACCTCTTTGATCTCATCGTGCCCGGTGAAGCCCTTTGGGTGTGTTTCGTAGAGCGTGGCCAGAGACTTGTCAGAGAGCTCAGTTATTATGGCCTCCCATTCCAATTCGGAGCCCTCTAAGATCTGATAATGGATTGGGTCAATAAAGGCGTTATACAGCCAGAAGTCTGAGAGCGATTGAAAGTCTTCGCGAGAATAAAGAGCGATATAGTAGTCAATATTCTCACCCATAAAGCCTCTCTCAAAAGAGTGCTCTGCCTGAGATGGCTTTATGTAATGATTCCCCATTTGGGCATACTTGGCCCAGAGCTCTGTGGCCCACTTAGCAAAGTCTTGACTGACCTGAGCTCGATTCTCATTCACGGTCCAAGCCTCATACACGCTTGGCGTACTGTCAAGAGTTATCGTCAAAACTGGTGGTATGCGACAACTACACGTACCGACCGTGGGCTGCTCGTGTGTTGCCCGCACGCTCTGGTCAGCGCGGCGTCGACTTATTGGTCAGCCCGGTATTGACCAAAGCCC
>CAZVVF010000436.1:0-4606 GCA_964630575.1 uncultured Burkholderiales bacterium
CTTATCGGCAACCGGTGTCTCGACTACGGGAGTGTTGCATCGTCGAGGTCCGCTGGTCGAGACGATTCAGGAGCTAGAGACCGGTTACGACATGATCTTTGTTGGAAAGCGGGGAGAGCACGCTCAGACCGACTCGCGCTATCTCGGCTCCAACCTAGAAAAGGTCGCCCGGGGTGTCCACAAGCCCCTGTTTGTGGCCGCTTTGGAGTATCGTCCTATTCAGCGTTTGCTGATTGCCTTTGATGGCAAGGCAAGCACCTTGAAGGCGGTAGACTTTTTTGTTTCTCATTCCAATCTGAGCCACCTAGAGTGTCACCTGCTCTCTATTGGCAAGATCGACAATGGGCTGTTCGAGACGGCTGCGTCCAGGCTCAGGGAGACGGGATACTCGGTAACAGGGCGCAACGAAGCCGCAGGTTCTGTAGAGAAGCAGATCACCGACTACGTGAAAAAGGAGCGGATCGATTGGCTGGCGATAGGCGCCTACAGCCATTCTCCCTTGCGCAATCTTTTGCTCGGTAGCACCTCCGCCTCTCTGATCCTCAGCTCCCAGATCCCTATGGTACTCTTTCGCTAAAGAGGAAGACCTCGACGCGACCTCGAGACAGGTCTCGTCGCTTAGTCTGGGTTTATGCTGAGGTAGGAGCGGACGTGACGAGGTGTCAATATCTTGCTAACAAAAAGTTAACACGAGCCCTTGAAATTTCACTTTTCATTCACACCTGTGCCAAGACAAACCCGTATAGTAGAGGTAGCCTAGACGCCAACACAGACAAAACCATCAGGCCAGGCTCAGACCTAGGGGGACATTAGCAGGATGACTTCAGCACTTCCATCGTTTTCAACTCAGGCCGGCAAGCAGCTTCGCTTGTCGCAGATCCGCCCTCAGATTCAAAAGATGGAAGCCGACATGGAGGCGGGCACGGAGCCTTCGGTCAATCCTTATCCCGACAGTTGGAGTCCCGAGGACACTCGGGCGGCGAACTCTCGCATTCTCTCGATGATGGACCCAAAGTCCAAGGCCTCGTTCTCAGAGGATATGACCCTCGGTCAGGTCGCAGAGAGAAAGTCCAAATACAGCAAGATTCGCGACGTCGCAAAAATCGCCGCTGGGGCCCTCTCTGTGGGAGCGCTGGCTGCCATGGGAGGTGTGCTGTTGGCTGGTGCTGGCATCGGAACCTTTCTCGCTGGCGCCGCTATGGTTCAGGGGTCTGTCTACCTCGGAGAGGTCTACGACGGATTCGGCCGCGCCGATCAAGTCGCCGGCGATGTCCTGCACTGGGCCGGTACAGCCAAGCCTGATTCGGATTCAACCTCGAAATCGCCAGCGGTTTTCACGGCTCAGACGGCACAGGCTCAAGGGCAGGCCTGGAACCTATCGCCAACGGGCTGAACTTTTCGTCTGTTGGTGATGGAGTTGTTCGGTTCCCATCTTTCGCCCGAAGGTTGCCGCCAGGCTCTGGATTAGCGGCTTGAGAACTCTCCGCTTTAGTCACGAATCGCCGTCTGCTGCCCCCTTTTTTTGTCCAGAAGTCTGCGTATAGTGGAGGTGACTGTTCTTTAGGTGCCGTATAGTGGTATTCAACAAAGAGGGAGGTTTCCGTGGTTCAAGACGAACAAAAAGAACAGATTTTTTCCGAATTGATCGGTAAGAGCTGGAAGATATTTTCCGAGCGTGAAATGAGCAGCAAGCTCGACGAAGTCCTCGTGGGGGCTGTTATAGCCGCCTACGTCAAAACTGGAAATTTGTTGATCGATATCAACTCTGACGGTACGAGGCATTACATCAGATTTGAAAACTCAACAGACAAATCGAGGCTCATCGTCCGCGTCAACAACTGGTCCGAGGACTTTGTGCGCGCGAAGGTCCAAGGGCACTTGGCTGAGGTTATCGTTGGCTACGGTCAGAAAGCGGACAACATGACTTCGGTCTGGAGCACGCTCAAGAGCGAAATGAAGAGTGCCTTTATTATGGAGAACGAGCCGGGCATCGTGACCTTCGACGCCGATGTTACGGGTGGATATATTTATGCGCAGGTTCCCCTGATCCTCAATATCGACGACTATCTCAAGGGCCCGTTTGATGTGGACAATGAGAAACTGACCTCGCATCTGGATGCTGTCGTGCACTCCTTGAAACGATATCTCCAAGGGCGAATGCAGTCAGCCTAAGGACTCCAACCTAAACGAAAGGATAGCTTTAATATGGCGCTTTTTTCAATGATTCAAAAGTTCGCGCATGCCAGTGAGATGCGTGAATCCATGGATGAGATTCTGATGGGGAAGATCATCGCTGTTATGACCGATGCCGGTTACCCTGTGACTGGAATGCTCTCCAACAACGACTATCAGCGAGTGCAGTTTCGCGCCTTGCCGGATCCTCTGCTTCACACGGTGACGCTGACGCTCGACCGCAAGACGGCAGGACTGACAGCCAAAGTGGTGGGCAACTGGGCGTTTCTGACGATCCAAGCGGAGGTGAAGAACTACCTTGCTGACCCCGATGACCTCTTGGCGATGTACAACACCGGGATCAAGAACATTCTCAAGATTCCCTTGCTGGGAGACGTGAAGATGTCTCACCAGTTCAACTCTGTCTTTGGCACCAAGAAAGAGAAGTTCCAGATCGAGAAATTGACGGATCTCAGTCAGCCGCTGGCAGGCTTCGAAGACATTCACAAGATGATCTTTGGCTGTCTCGATGAGCTCAAAGATAAGCTCAAGGAGCACAAAAAGGAATCGGTTTTGGAACCCAAATAGCAATTTGGCGATCCATAGATTCACAAGAGAGGCTCTCATCGAACGGTGAGGGCCTCTCTTGCGGGGGCTGCAATCGCGACCCAGGTTGCGGCTTCTTCGAGGTCTTACACCGCAAGACAAAGGAAACTCCCCCTACTTCTGGAATTTTTTCAAGCAGGGGGAAATATTTCTGTGTGTGGAGTCCCTCTTTTTGTTGTCATCATTTCTTTCACTCTTTAACCCTCTGACCTACCTGGCGCCTCAACCTGAACCAACCCTCTATAATCCGATGCTCTATCCGAGCTTTGAAGCCAATCGGCTCCATATCAGGAATTGGTCGAACTGGAATTCACTCTGCTTGAGTTGGCACAGGAGAAGTCTCGACTTTTGGGGGATGTGGAATCAGAGTTACACGGAGCCTGCCCAGTCTTATCTCGACGCGGCGCTCACCATGAACGAGAGATTCTCTCGGGACTATGACAAGCCAGGATTCGCTCTTGAGGATGTTCTCAAAAGAGAGTCGGGGTTAGAGGTTCGGGAAGCGACGATCCTGGAGAAGCCTTTCTGCACGCTTCTCAATTTTGAGAAGCGAGGGGATCGAAAAGACCCTAAGGTTCTTTTGGTGGCCCCGATGTCCGGTCATTTCTCTTCGCTCTTGAGGGACACGGTGAAGGCTCTGATCCCAGAGCATGACGTCTACGTGACCGACTGGAACGATGCCCGTGAGGTCTCTCTTGAGGAAGGGAGTTTTGGCTTCGATGACTACGTGACTTACCTTATCGACTTCCTGGAGAATTTGGGGCCGGATACCCATCTGGTGGCGGTTTGCCAGCCCACCGTGGCAGCTTTGGTCGCGGCGAGCTATTTGAGCATGACAAAGGCGGCGCATCGTCCGGCTTCTCTGACACTGATGGGTGGACCCATAGATGTCAGTGCGGCAGCCACAGAGGTTACGCGTTTTGCCGAGTCACGCTCCATGGATTGGTTTCGAACCCAAGTGATAGCGAAGGTTCCTTCCAAGTACGAGGGGGCTGGTCGTCTCGTCTATCCCGGCTTTCTCCAACTCAGTGGGTTCCTCTCCATGAATCTTGGCAACCACTGTCGGTCGCAGGTTGAACTCTTTCACAATTTGGCCGGAGGCGAGCGAGAGAAAGCTGACAAGACCAGTTCTTTCTACGACAATTACCTCGCGGTTTGCGACCTGCCAGCAAAGTTCTACCTCGAGACTGTTGATAGGGTCTTCAAGAAGCAGTCTCTGGCCCGTGGGACGATGACCTACCGAGGTGAACTCATCGATCCGAGTGCCATCACCGACATTCCCCTTCTAACCGTGGAAGGAGAGAAGGATGACATCTCTGCTCCCGGCCAAACGCTGGCCGCTCATAGGCTCTGCTCTGGGTTACCAGCCGAGTTGCGATTCACTCATCTGCAAGAAGGTGCGGGGCACTATGGGATATTTTCTGGTTCCAAGTGGAGAACGATGATCGCCCCTCGCCTCACGCATTTCATTCGGCTTTGGAGCCAGGACTGCGACCCTGCTGAATCGACCTTGCCTGTGGAGGCCATGCGCTAGTCGCCGGTTGGCGAGTTTTCTCAGCGAGGCGACTCTGTTTACATCTTCGTAAGGATCGCCGAAGGGCTATTCGGTAGCATGGCCCTATGATGATTGTTGCTAAAGGCAGTGTGCTACCCCACGGCTATCCTCGCGTCGACCTCCACCGGGCTACAACGGAGAACGATGAGGGTGAGCAAACGCCCCTGGACTACACGCAGGCTGGGTTGGATCTAGGGGACGGATTGTTCTTGGACCTAGCTGGCAACTTGAGTCTCTCACCGGACCGAGCCTTTGCTCAGGCGGCAGGTCGCA
>CAZVVF010000437.1:0-4605 GCA_964630575.1 uncultured Burkholderiales bacterium
GGAAGCATAGGCACGGTCAGTCCGACTCTGACAGGTTCCATTCCGGTAAAAAAAGCACATCGTCCAGATGTGCAACTCTGCATGGCATAGTAGTCCATGAAGATGCCGCCCTCAGCGGCCAAACGGTCAATGTTGGGGGTTTCACCCACCATGAGTCCTCGGTGGTAGGCACCGACATTCATGATTCCGATATCATCACCCATGATAAAGAGGATATTGGGTTTTTTTGTCTCTTGGGCGCTGAGTGCTTGAGGCCACAAAAAGGCCGCAAGTGACAACAAGAGAATCATTGTCGGTAATTTCTGAAAATGTGTTTTCATTCTTGAGATTTCTCAAAACTTTCTTTTTTGAACATTGAATAATATTGATAGGTTAAAACAATATTGGTCGTTGGGATGTTGGTCGTTTGGGATGTTGGTCGTTTGGAGTGTTGGTCGTAGCTTCTAAAAAAAATGGCCCGCCTGTTTCAAGCGGGCTACTCCAAAAACCTAACCGCAATCATTACACAACGGGACGAGAAATCCTAGTTTTTGGGAGAGAGCGTGCCAGCGACAGTGGAGGTCGACCCTCTGCCGCAACTGGCGTGAAAGACAATTATTCCTTTGGGAAAATGACCTTCCAGTCTGTTTTCATGTCCACTACGAACCAGCCGCTGGAATCGGCTTTTTGCATGAGGTTCTTAGAAAAGGTGCCGACTTTGGAGTCCGGTCCGTAGGCCCACTCTCTGGTTGAATCGGTATGGTGGATCAGGCCTTGCAGGGTCTTTCCGGGAGCGCTCTGGCTCCATTCCAGCATCTCTTTGTCGCCGTCGGAGTTTCCAAAGGCTAGGATCGGCTTCTTCCCTATGTGCTCGTTGATACCAACCGGCTTACCGACTTTGTCGTCAATAAAGTTGACTTTGGCCAACCGTGTCAGCATGGGTTTTCCGTTGTTGTAGTCGTAGGTGACTTTGATACTGCTTCCTACCACGTTTTGGGTTGGGACACCGTAGACTTTATTCGTCCAGGGACGCATAAATTCGATTCCGCCACCCGAAACAATGAAGACCTGAAAATCGTTGGCGCGCAGATAGTCCATCAGCTCCAACATCGGTTGGAACACCATTTCTGTAAAGAGCCTGTTGCTAAACCTTGGATCCGGTTGCTTGGCCTTGGCCATCCAGTCGTTGACGATGTTCTCGAAATCTTCCGTAGACATGCCAGCGTGCGTTGCCGCGATGATTTCGAGCAACCCCTTTTCTCCCGATGCCATGAGCGCTTTGACGTCATTGTCCAAGACAGCCTTGAACGGTTGCGTGGTTTTCCACTCGGGATGCTTCGGTGCCATGACCTTGACCCGATCGAGAGCGAAAAGGAGTTGCACATACATTGGTTTTTCCGACCAAAGAGTTCCGTCGTTGTCGAAGGTTGCGATTCGGTCTTCGACCCGAACGAAGTCGGGGGAGTTCTCGTCGGTGACCGAGTCCACAAATTTGATGATAGCCCGCTTTGTCTTCCCTTCATTCCAAGATGGAAGGGGGTCGTCCGCAGCGCAAGGAGCGACCACGGCAAGACAGACGAATAGGATGAGAAGAAATTTTTGCATAAAGGGAAGACCTCGCGAGATAAAATAGATGCCTACAGTAAAGGCACAGTTCTGATTCCGATCGGGTTGTCGTTCACCTTTATTCTAGTATTGGACTGTCGCTAGGAGCCTATGAAAGAGGGGAGCCCTGTCTCGGCTCGCGGCTAGGTTGAGAAAGCTAGGGTCGCGGCCGGATGACGATGGAATCGATATCGGAATCTAACGAAATCGTCAAGGTGTCGCCAGAGCGTACACCTCGGATCTCACCCAAAGAAGCCTCCACGGAGAACTCTTTCCCCGCGGTCGCCTGTTGGGTCCAACCGGGTAGGGCCGTGAATATATCGATTCGCCGGGGCTCCTCGGCTCCTTCCTCCAGGACCTCGAATCCCTTCGTGTCGCGCTTGAGCTTGGCGACCTGCCTCAGTTCGAGAGCCGAATCCACGACCGAGAGCGTGTAGCCCGACTCGGTCGGTTCGGCGATGCAACGATAGTGCAGTTGACCATCGGAGTAGAGTTCCACCTGTTGGCTGGCTTGACCAGGCTGAGAGGCGGTGAGGGCGAGCAATATAAAAAAGATGAAGTCTACCATAGCCTACGATTCTTTTCTTCTGACCTGTTACCTGGTCAGGTACCGGTTTCTCAGCTCTGTCTCTGGCTTTCTATCTGTCGTTGACTGGATGAGAAGTGCCTATTTCCGTCGCATGCCTTTAACATTCACCTTGCCCCCGATGATCTTGTAAACGGTTCGCCCACCCAATGCCGTCTCTCGGGCAAACTGCTGGCCACACTGAGGGCAGCAGAGATCGCCCTCGGTGTAGTCTTTCAAGATCCTATCGGGGATACACTTGATCAGGGCTCCGCGACCGCCTTTGCGGTACTTGTAGAGTTTGTGCAGACAAGCTGAGCAAAGGATGTCGATGCTTCTATAGTTCGTCGATTTGCAAGCCATTCTTTGGCTTGGATTTTCGCTGACCGCAGAACTCCCTGGTGGGTATTGATCGGATCAGAGTTCTTCGGCGCGAGAGGATATGGCAAGGCCCCCGCTGTTGGCAGCGAGGGCCCTGTTGATTTAGGCCAGATTTGCCCCTACAGGCCTTCGAAGCCCTGACCACCCAGCGCAGCAGCGAGGGCGGCGGCTTGAGCGTCATCGGCGGCCAAGACTTCAGCGACCGGCTCTGTGCCCTTTTCGGCGATTCTGACTTTTCCAGCCGAGATTTCGAAGAGTGCTTGGCTCACTGGGTTTAGGCATTCTCTATCCACTAAAGGTGGGCTACCATCAACGATATTGCAGGATCGTTTGCGCAGAAGAGTGATCAGATAGAATTTGTTGCGGAGATTGAGATTTTTGTTGTGAAGCATGGCCTGGACGTCAGGTTCAATGAGCATATGGTGTTTATCCTTAGGTGAATTCGTGGTGGCTGGTCAAGACACTATCGGTGACCTTACCAGCGTAGGCTAGAGAGTTGGTTCGTGAAAGAGCTAGGAGTCCTTGGTCTTTGGACTCTATGAGTATTCTTTAGGGACTCCCGTACCGGTACGCAAGTCCCTAGGATCTTATTTCATTCCGCGTTCTCGCGCCCAGATGGCGGCCGCTAGGCGCGAATGGACCCCGAGTTTGTGGTAGAGGGTGGAGGCGTAGTTGCGAACAGTCTGCTCGGCGAGATTGAGGTTTGAGGCGATCGTGGGGTTGTCTTCTCCCCGTGAAATCCCAGAGAGAACTTGGCGCTCGCGAGGGGTAAGAAGTGGGTCCTGTCGATTCTTCTCTTCACTTCTTAGGCCCATGAGCTTTCGAGCCACGGACTGGCTGAACCAAACCCCGTCTTTTCTTACACAGTGGATGGCTTGCAGAAGATCGTCTGGAGCATGGTCCTTGAGCAGATACCCACTGATCGGAACTCGGGTCAGATTCCTAACGTAGACGTCATCATCGTAGGCGGAGACGATGAGAGTCTTGATGCCTTCGACCTCCTGATGGGCACGGGCCACAAGTTCTTCGGCGGCCAAGCCCGGCATGCTGACATCGAGTATGAGGAGCCCTGGGCGATGTTCGAGAACGGCGCGCAGGCCTTCATCGCCATCGGCGGCTTCGGCAACGACAATGAGTTCAGGGTCCGACTCGAGGGCTGTTCTGATACCGCTTCGCACCAAGGGATGGTCGTCTACAATAACGATGCGCAGAAGATTGGTCTCGCTCATGGGTTGGGAATGCTCAGGCTCACGAGGGTGCCTGTTTTGCTGGTAGAATGCACTTTGAGTTCTCCTGACATCAAGGCTACTCGCTCTGCCATGCCGGCCAGACCGTAGTGAGCTGTGCGAATAAAGTGGTGAAGTTGTGCGGGAACGCTAAAGCCTACTCCATCGTCCTGGATCTGCAGCGAAACAGAGTGATTCTCGCTCTTAAGTTCGAGGGATATGTGTTTGGCTCGGGCGTGTCGCAGGCAGTTGTTCAGCGCTTCTTTGGCGCAGCGGAACAAGCAGACCTGACAATTCATGGAGAGATCTGGTACCTCTTCTAGATTCAAGTCAAAGCTTGGGCAGGAGTCGGGATAGTCTCGGGAGAGTTTGGCCGCCAAGCCTTCTAGGGCCTGAGCTAGCCCGAACTCTTGCAATCCTGGAGGTCGAAGTTCCGAGACGACCGCACGGAGCAGCCGTGCCACACCGAGCGAGTCGTCGCGTATTCGAGCGACCGCCTCTCTGCTGGTCTGCTCCGAGTCCTTGCCCAAGTTACGCCTGAGCGCGGCCAGGCCAAACCCGATCCCGATGAGCTCTTGCAGGGCCCCGTCGTGAAGCTCTCTCGCTAGTCTGAGACGCTCCGCTTCCAGGCGTTCAGCGAGGTGGCGAGTCGCTTCGCGATGGTTGAGGCTCTCGCTGTCGTCGTCATCGCTTCGCATGGTCCACAGAGAGGATCCGAGAGAGTTTGGGATCTCGCCGTGAATGGCTCGGGCGTTTGAGCCCTCTCTTATAAAGTAGCTCTTTCCGTCGTCACGCTGTTTGAGAAACTCCCACAGAGGCAACCCCAGCATCTGTATTGGACACTTGTCG
>CAZVVF010000438.1:0-4593 GCA_964630575.1 uncultured Burkholderiales bacterium
ATCCCGAACCGTGTCGGCGAAGGTACCTTCCTTGATAGGCCCGCTAAAGAGTTCTTTAGCAGGAACGGTGACTCGGCCTCGGTTTTTGACGGGATTTGAAATTCTCACACCCTAAATGTAATCGTTTTCAGAGCAAGGTATTCTAAATCGGTGTTAACAGTTCTTCAAAGCTCCAGCTCCAGGGAGCTTCATCGTCCCTTCATCTAACTCTCGGGTTCGCTTCATCATTTTCATCTACCATTCATGTACATGGTAAATTTTCAACACACAGGGACTCCTTTTCTTTTCCTTACATCGCAGAGCAAGCACCTTGATGATGTGCTCAAGGAGACGGCCTCGGCTCTCGAGGCTGAAGGAGAGCTTGAGAGCGCTGACTCCTCTCTCGTCAAGAAGGCGATCGATGAAATGCTCGACGAGAGTCCCGATTGGAGAAAGGGGGGAGTGGTCTGTTTCCACGCTCAGGCCAGAGGCCTGAAAGCTGTGGTGTCGGTTTTGCTGCGTCTCGATGAGCCGGTGGGAAAGGCCGACCGTGAGGGCAGCCGAGTTCGCTTTGTGTGGGTTCTCATTTCTGGAGAATCGACTCATCCTCACCTGGATTCAGCGATAGAGTTCACCAGGTTGCTGCGGGGCAAACCGTTCCGTCAGTTGGTGGAGACGGCCCACAGTAGCCGCACCATCCTAGAGGGGTATCGCGACGCGCTCGAAGCTCACGTTCATCTGCGCACACCTCAAGACCAGCAGCTCGCGCCGAGTGGTCGCCTGTTCGGTGGCCTGCTGCAGGATTTGAAGCGCAAATGGCCTCATGTCGCGGGTGACTACAAGGACGGGTTTACGAGTAAGACCATCGCTTCGGTGGTCTTTCTCTTCTTTGCCTGCCTGGCTCCTGCGATCGCCTTTGGAGGGCTTCTTTCAGTTCTCACCGATGGCCAGATAGGCGTTGTTGAGATGCTTGTGGCGACGGCTTTGGGTGGCGTGCTCTACGCGGCTTTCTCCGGTCAACCGCTGACCATCTTAGGGAGCACGGGTCCTGTCGTGATCTTTATGGGAATGGTCTACGGGCTTACCGAGAGCTACAACGTCCCTTACCTTCCAACCATCGCCTGGATCGGTTTCTGGACCTGCCTGTTACTGCTCTTGCTCGTCGCCATGGACGCTTGTTGCTGGATACGCTACTTCACGCGCTTCACGGATGAGATCTTCGCTGGCCTCATCTCTTTGATCTTTATCGCCGAAGCCGTGAAGGATATGGTTCACGTTTTTACGGACCAGACGGTACCCCACGACACCGCGCTGCTCTCATTGGTCGTGGCCTTGGGGACTTTTGGGATAGCCTCCAATCTGTCGCGCTTTCGACGCACTCCCTATCTGCGCAGCTGGGCCCGAGAGTTCTTGGCTGATTTCGGGCCGGCCATAGCGATGGTCCTTATGACCTGTGTTGCTTTTGCTCTGCACGAAGTGAGTTTGGAGACTCTCGCGGTTCCTCAGACGCTGGCCACAACCAGTGGTCGCCCCTGGCTGGTAGACATCACCGCTGCCCCTCTGTGGGTTCGTTGGGCCTCCATCGTTCCGGCCGCGTTGGTGACCATTCTGGTGTATCTCGACCAGAATATCACGGTGCGCCTGGTGAACAATCCTGACAACAAGCTCGTCAAGGGCTCCGCCTACCATCTAGACCTACTGGTGGTGGCTCTTCTGATCGGTGTGTTTTCTCTCTTCGGCTTGCCTTGGATGGTGGCGGCTACGGTGCGTTCGCTCAACCACGTACGGAGTTTAGCCAAGACCGAGATCGACTCTGAAGGTCTGGAAACGACTTTGGGGGTTGTGGAGAATCGGCTCAGCGGTCTCTTGGTACACCTGGCCATCGGTCTTTCTCTCCTCTTTCTCCACCTCTTGGCGCTGGTGCCCATGTCTGTGCTCTTCGGACTCTTTCTGTACATGGGAGTGGCCTCGATGAATGGGAACACTCTTTTTGAAAGGATGAGGCTCTGGATTCTGGACCCTTCTCAGTACCCCACCAACTCGGTGATTCGAGCTGTACCATCCCCGGTGGTCCACCGCTTCACGGCTATCCAGACTCTGTGCCTAGCTGTGCTTTGGGCTGTCAAAGCGAGCGTGTTGGGGATACTCTTTCCGCTGTTCATTGGACTTCTCGTTCCAGTACGACGGGCCTTGGAAGGGCATTTCAAAGATGAGCACTTGGATCTGCTCGATGCTGAAGAAGAGCCTGATGATGACTTTGGAGACATTGGGCACGTTTAGAGAGGGGCTCGGTGACTCGGCATGGGCTCGGTCTTCTCTCGGTTCTAGATGATCAAGCGAACCCCGCCGAGCTCATCTAGTCCGTGGTTGAACTGCTCGCCCGGTGTTCCGATGAACATGTAGTTTTTGGCGACTTTCAGTTTTTGCGACAGGGCGTCGATGAGCGGCGGCCCAAATTTTCCCTTGACCAGGATCAGGTCGACGGCTAGTTCGGGGTACTCAAGGTCCAGGATCTGAACGTGTTCGGCCAAGGTTTCTGGAATGCTGGCTTCCTCTTGGTAGACGTGAACGATCTCGAGTCTTTTGAGGTGCTCGTTGTCCATGACGTAGAGCGCCGCTCGATTGAGATTGGCCAAATTGTCGCCCCGACTGAAGTAGATAACGGGCAGCGAGTTTACCGTCTCGATGGAGCCTTCGATCGTATGCAGAATTCGGTCGTTGGTTTTCTTGATGCTCGAAGCCAA
This sequence comes from uncultured Burkholderiales bacterium, assembly GCA_964630575.1. Lineage (GTDB taxonomy): Bacteria > Vulcanimicrobiota > Xenobia > Xenobiales > JADMJV01 > JAEXNA01. The sequence goes on from CAZVVF010000438.1 coordinate 2,724, forward strand.
GGACCGGGTGACAAACAGCAATCCTCTCAAGAGGGTGAGTCGGAGCAGCATGGTCGCAACGACCAGCACCGTGAGAGTGAAATAGACGAGAAAAACGCTGACGTACTCGGGGTTCATGATGACGTTTCCGACAATGCCCAGGACCACGGCCGTGAAGGCCACAACAACGCTGGGCCAACTCGCTCGCACATCCCTACGAAGCCGGTTTCGCTTCACCTTGAGCAGCATATTGCCTACCGCAAAGAGCGCCATAACAGACAGAAACGAGATGGTGTAAACACCGGCCAAGGCTTCGACGTCACCCTTTGTGGCCATGAGAATGGAGACACAAAGGGCGAAAAATCCTACAAAGATCCAGTGATTGGTGCGTCTCCAGCTGTTTTCGGCCAAGAGAAATTGCGGGAGACAACGGTCTAGACTCATCCGTTTGACAAGCCCTGAGACACCAACAAAGGAGGTGATGACAGCCCCCGAGAGCACGAGCACTGCGTCGACGCTGACGATCGTCTCTAAGGCCGGAAAGGCACTGAGTTTTCCCATGTGGGCAAGCAGTGTTTCTTTGTGTTGTTCGAGATCCTTAAGGGGCAAAAGACCGAGGGCCAGAAAGCTGATGACGGGATTGAACACGGCGACCGCTATCCACATATTGCGCAGGGTTTTGACAAAGACTCCCTTCTCTTGCTCTTCGATGAAGTTGGCGGAACTCTCGAAGCCGCTCACTCCGAGCATGGCCGCTGCGAAGCCGAAGAAGACAGCTTTTCCCATTCCACCGGTGGGCGGGTTGTTCATGTTTTGTAGCAAGAGTGAGGAGTCTTGAAGCACAATGATCGAAGCGGCCACAACGAGCACGGTCAGTGTTGTGATGTGAAAGAGAAAGATCCCGGTTGCAACCACGGCGGACTCAGAGATGCCGAGGATGCTGAGAAACGTGAAGAGGCCCAAGAGCAGAATGGTGGCCACCATGACCGGCATTTCACCCCAGAGTTGATGAGCGTAGTGCATGGCCTCGTAGGCGCTGATAACGGCTGTTGCGATGTAGGACAGAAGCGTGAGGCAGGCTGCGAGAGAGGCAAAGCGCTTGCTCGTGGTGTTGAGCAGGACGTTGTAGGCCCCACCATTGAGGGGCAAGGCTGTACCAACCTCGCCATAGATTCGCCGGAACAGAAACAGCACGGCGGCCACGATCAGCAGCGAGAGTGGGGCGTAAGGACCGGCGTAGAGCGCACAGATCGCGGAAACATAGAGACAACTGGAGGTGATGTCGTTACCGCAAATGGAAGTGGCGAGCAACTGATTCAGACGCACAGGTTTGTGTCCGCTGGTCTTATCGCTCACGGCTAGGTCCCGGAAATGCTTAACCTCTCCCCGGAGCGGAGCCGGTGAGAGCTTGTGGGGAGCCTCGGAGGCCACTTCTGTGCCCATTGAACCTTCTAGCGCGAATAGTCTAGGCCTACCGGAGAGCGATAGCCTGCCTTTTAATCTTGCGGCCTATGGATCGCCATGAGAATCGGTCCATGGACTGATTCTCTTGGCGCTCTAGAACCGATTTTGGAAATCTCTGAACTTTTTGGCAGTGCGGGCTCTCTACCCCATGACAACGAAAGTGAGGTTCTAGCAAGATGGACGCAACAGAAGAAGAGAACGATAGTCTTTGGTCGGAGCTTGAGGCAGAGTTTGAGAGCCAGTCGAGCCCTCCAGTGAAGCTCGATTTGCAGAGGCCACCGAGCCGACGGAGAACGCTGAGAGTCGCTCACGATCAGGCTCTCTTTAGCGGTTTTTACCCGGCCTTTGCGATCTGTCTTTTCGCCACCGTGGTAGGACAGTGGCCCGGCGATACCGCCAGCGGCTGGTGGGCCTCGATTCTCGCCTT
>CAZVVF010000439.1:0-4582 GCA_964630575.1 uncultured Burkholderiales bacterium
CACCGCGCCTTACGAAGGTCTCCAGGCCCACACTCTTTCTTACTACGATCCGACAATTGTTGATGAATCGGAAGGCGCTAGCGCCTTCGCAAAGAGACTTGCCCTAAAGCACTCAGTTCATGTCATCACGCGGGAAGACTTTCATCAAGAGTTGAGTACTCTATTGGAGGCTATGGATCAACCGTCAATAGATGGGGTGAACACCTACTTCATATCCAAACTAGCACGAGCCAGCGGAGTAAAGGTTGCACTGTCCGGCCTCGGCGGCGATGAACTACTGGGCGGATACTCGACCTTTCAGCGAGTTCCACGGCTCCTTCGATGGGGCCGCCTCTTCGGGGTACCTTGGTACAAATTAGGTCCTATCCTCAGAATTCTCACGGCGAATCTCTTTAGCAAACTTGGAATCCCAAAGCATGCTGGCCTACTTGAATTCAGTGAAGATTCAGCCACCGCATACTTCCTCCTTCGAGGCCTCATGATGCCCTGGGAATTGCATACGGTTCTTGCGCCGTCTGTAATAGAGGACGGGCTCCAACGCTTGAGCCTTCTTGACCGAATGAGAGAAAGCGCCGGTGTATCTACGTCAATCTATGAGCAGGTTCGATGTCTAGAATTGACCTGGTATATGAAGAATCAACTCCTTCGGGACAGCGATTGGGCCTCAATGGCGCATTCTCTCGAACTGCGTGTGCCCCTGGTTGACTCAAAGTTTCTCAAAGCATCCCTGAACAGAAAAGCAGATAGCCAGAGACTCGGAAAAAGGGATTTAGCAAACTCAGCCAGCCTGCCAAAATATATCGTCGAGCGTCCCAAGTCAGGCTTCTCTATTCCCGTCGACAAATGGGCCCAAGAGCTGGCATCAAGCACCGCTGAAACCCTCCCTCGCGGGCTTCGAAGCTGGGCACGTTTCGTCTATAGGGCTTACGTCAACCAGGTTCACGCTGCTGGCAAATGATCCCGATTTCCTGAAGCTTCAAATTTGCATATGGTGCAGAACGGTGACTCACTTGATAAACTACACCGGGTATAACCTAAGCGAATGGGGTCAAACCTATGCTCAGCCGATGCCAGAGCGTGGACCTCCGAGCGCAGGGCGTTGATACTTTGAAACCTAGCCATCGGTCATAACCTGCACCGGCTCGTTGACTAACCGTTTTTTTCACTTTTCAATTTGACTATGGACGACAACATGGCGCGACGCTAAGTGCCTCCCGTCACGGCGGCCGCTGAGTGCAGAATGACCCTTGACTCCCGCCATCTTTCTACTCCAACCTACTAGCATCTTCGCTTCGGACCGTGCCTTCCTGGGCAGAAGTGAGGGTGATGCAGAATGCCCTTGAGATTGACTCTCGATTCTTCTGGATACTGAAGCTCTCAGCAAGTTTGTAGGCTTCACGAGCCAATTCAGCATAGTCATCACCCCGTAGACTCAGAATCGCCTCCAGGGTTCGAGCGAGAGTGCCAGGGTCGTTCTTCACCCAAGCACCACAGTTCGCTGACTCTAATTGCCGCCAAGGCGTGTGGACGCTCGCGACGACTGGCGTGCTTTGGCACAACGCCTCAAGAACCACATTCCCGAAGTTTTCAGAATGCGAAGGAAGAACAAAAACCCTTGAGCTAGCGTACTCTTCATCTTTGACAGGCCCATCAAGATGACCGATAAATCTAATGTACTGAGCTCTTGGTGAGTGAGTGGCTTGCTCTCGGAGTTTCCGTTCAACTGTCTCTTCGCCCGAACCGGCAATTGTCAACGGATTTGTTCGAGCGAGGGCCTCCGGCAGCATTCCGAAAGCGGATATCAGAGAGTCCACAGCCTTGATTGGATGGAGCCGGCCAAGAAACAAGACTCCGGACTTATTAGCAATCTCATCCGGTCTGAGTTTTCTTGCAGTGAGATCTATGAAGTTCGGCAGCAGTCTTATTGCCATGCCTGCTGCGAAATATCTCTCACATTGAATGCGTTCTTGTTGGCAGGTCACCATGACGAAATGAGCGCGGCTAAACAACCATCTCAATCCGCAGGCCCAAAAAAGCTTCTTTTTCAAGCTTCGATAGCGTAAAGCTCCCTCTTCCAGTTCACCTCTGGGGGCAATGCAGAACGGCACTCCGTGAATTTTCGAGACAACGGCTGCGAGCCACGTTATCGGAAAAAAAACGGATGTAAGGCTTATTAGCTCGAACTCGGCAACATTTTTCCACAGCCATCTAAATAGCCTACAGCAGAGATACGGGCTGGTCTGATACTCGAAATAATAGACCTTCATTCCATCCAAATTGTGTACTCGGTTGAACTCTATAGAGTATTGATCTTGAAGTTCCTCGTTAATGCCCACTCCAAGGGTAGCAACGGTGACATCATGTCCCTCCTCGACTAAGGACTTCGCCTGCCAATATATTGTATTACTCGGACCCCCGCATTGAGCGGGGAAGAAGCTACCTAAGACAAAGAGAATCTTCATCAATTCGCCTTCGGTTGCCCGGCAGAGACTCTCTGGTTCGCTCTATTCTCGAGGTCAAGAAGGTCTACAACAAACCAAAACCAGAGTGTTTGTAGAAGATGAAACCCAAGAACCACGGGCCCATCCAGAATCCCGCCCCTTAGAATCACTCTATACAAAAATAGTAAAATACAGCGAATAAACCTGGGAGATCTGTTGTAAAGCTTCTCTTTCAGCCAACGTTTTCGAGAACTCTGAAGTTCGCTGGGCGTATTCGACCCACTGCCTTGCTTCAACTCCCGCGCTTCAAACTCGGCGTACTTCACGTGCTTAATCAACCAACGCGCAAGTCCATTCCTATTCTCATGAATCAGGTCGTTCTGGAGCTTGCCCGTCGTGCCATCCACCAGCAGGTGCTCGTTAACAGCCCTGTTCTCACACTCGACAAACTTTGGACGGAACAGGCGCAATATCCAGGTAGGATAATACCCTCGCCGAACCCATTGCCCGTACCAAATCAGCCGAAACCTCACTGAAAACCCGTTGTGGGAAGGAATACTCTTGATGAGCACTGCTATCTCCCGCCTAAGAGCCTCGGGAACCCATTCATCAGCATCAAGGAATAGAGCCCACTCCGTTTCTATTTCTTGAGCGAGAGCGAAGTTTCGCTGTTCCGAATAGTTGAAAAACTTATTCTGGTGAACGTGGCACTCATACCCTTCACAAATACTCACCGTCGCGTCCGTGCTGTAGGAATCAACCACCAATATCTTTTTTGCCCAACCCTGCACGGACTTGAGCGCTTGGCCAATATTCCGCTCTTCATTGTGGGTTAGAATGATCACTGTCAGATCACACTTGCTGCTCAATTGACCGTCTTCGACCAAATCCTCCGCCTCCAATTTGTACTCCCCATCTTCTCCATTGCATTCGCTTGCTACCATCGGCGAGCATCGTTATCTCAGCATTTGGTAGGCTGAAGTGCCGAACGCCGGTGCTTTGCTCTGTACCAACCATTCTTTGCTGCTACTCGCCCAAGCCCAGAAACTAGATTCCCTAGCGAGCTTCACGCAACTCTGACCACAAAGCCGCACAGACAGACCGCCTGGCTCAATTCGGAAGTGGCCTCTAGGGCAGTCTGCAGGACTACTTGGGGCCAATGGTGACAGTCTCCACCATCGGCACTCAGGCCACCAACCAGTACGTTACTAACCTCAAACTCTTGAATCTAGCCAGAACGCTAGTGATCTTTCAAACGATTCTGATTCGGTAAAAGTATCTAGGGATGCGAAGTTACCCCTCGAGTCAGAAGCGTTTGTCCACAAAACTCCGACACCAAATTTCAATACAAAGAAGCGAAAAGAGTGTATAAGTCCCGTCTCGCCGGCCCGAATCATTGTCGGAAATGAGTCGCTGCACCGCGAGGGGGTCGAACAATCCGCGACGCCGGAGGCTGTCCGGTGAAAGTAGATCGCCAACCATCTCTCTTAGTTCTGTGCGCATCCAGCGTCTTAGCGGCGCCCCAAAACCGGTCTTGGGGCGGTATATTACGTCACGCGGCATGAACGGTTCCATGGCCTTCTTGAGGATCCACTTGCCGTGATGGCCGCGCTGTTTGTGCGAAATGGGGATTCGTGAGGCGAAATCGACGAGTTCGAGATCAAGGAACGGGACTCGAGCCTCCACGCCGACGGCCATAGACATCTTGTCGGTGTATATCAGGTTGTGGTCAGCCAGGAAAAACCGTTGTTCAAGTGCGAGCATGCGGTCTAACGGCTGCTTGATTCGTCCGTGGGGACGCAGAAAATCCAAGAGCGGGTCAACCGCCCGCTTGCCTCTTAACTCCGCTCTAAAATCCGGTGTGTATAGCTCCAGTAGGTCGGCCTCCCTGGCCCAAGCGAAATAGTTAGCGAGCCTTTCGTCCCCCGAGAGCCCTGCACCGTTGAATAGCTTCGCTAGCCTTCGAAACCAGGGATTCTGCTGGTTGAGCGCAGCGGTGGCACGCTCCAGTCCCATCCTTAAGGCCAAAGGGAGCCAAGCCCAATATCTCTCTAAGTGTACGGCGTAGTGTCGACGATAGCCAGTGAAGAGGTCGTCACCACCAGCGCCTGACAGCAAGACCTTGATTCCCCTCTTTCTAG
>CAZVVF010000440.1:0-1633 GCA_964630575.1 uncultured Burkholderiales bacterium
CGGCGTGAATCAACTTCTCGATCAAGAGCGTGAACAACGCGAAGAGTTGATGGCCCAGTCCGCCCAAGAGCGGACCTCCTTCGAGCTTCAAATCGAAGAGCTCCAGTCTGCTCAGCGTGAGAACGAAGAGGCTCGAGCCGAGCTTGTCCGTCAGGTTGAGGAGGTCCATGAGGCTCTCGAGATCGAGCAAGAGCGAGGCTCAGCCCTAGAGCAGGAACTGGAGGCCGCCAGCACCGGCAATCTACAACTCGCCGACGAATTGGTCCAATCTCAAACAGAGGTGGAACGCTTAGGCGCTGAACTCTGCGAACTCCACCAGCAGATGGAGTCTGTGCAAGCCGAACTCGAACGTCATAAGCAGGTCTTGCGCAAGCGTACCGATGAGCGAAATCAGGTCGCCCAATCCTTCGAAGCCGCGGCCAAGCAGAACAAAGCCTTACGAGAGATCGTCGCCCGGTCCCAGAAAGAGTCGCTCGGGCTTCGCGACTACATCGAGAAGCTCCAGGCGCTCTCCAAAGAGCGGCTCGATCAGGCTCGTCAGGCCATAGAAAAGCGCGATGCCCAACTCAAGAGTCAGCTCACAGCCTATCGAGATGCCCAGAACGAAGCGGCCCAACTCAAACGGCGTTTGGAACGAACCCAGCTTTCAGAGGCGGCCTTGAAAGGTGCCCTGGTGGACCTTCGCAGTCAGCTTCTAGAAAAGGATGAGATGGTCGAGGAGCTTGAATGGCACCTTGGATTGATCTATCAAACTCTCGAAGACGGTCAGGTGGAACTCGAAACCAAGGAGACCGAACTCGCTCAACTGACGAACGAGTTGGAGGGAGCCGAGAACGAAGTCCTCGCCGCCCGTGAGCAGATCGTTGAGCTCGAGAGCCAACTCGAAGCCACAACCCAGGAACGCAAAGAGATCGGTGATCAGGCTCAGGAATTTGAGGCCGAACTCATCCGTTCGCGCGCCGATCTTGAGCTGCAAGCACTGGAGCTCGAACGAGTCAGCTTTCAACTCGATCGCACAACGGCTCGCCTGGAGCGTGTCTTGAACGACCTCAGCGAAGAGCAGGACCGGTCGGTCAAATTGGGCAGCCAGTTGACCGACGCTCTCGAGGACCGAAACAAACGAGTCCAGCGACTCCGTGAGCTGCAGAAGGAATTCTCCGAATGGCGGCAAGGCGACGAGAGCGAGACTTCCGCTCAGCAAAGCGCCCAGATCGACGAGTTGACCCAGGAGCTTGTCGAGAGTCAGAAGCGAGAGCTTGAACTGCAGCGGGCTCTCGGCGAATTGAGGGAAGCCCTTGTCGAGCAGACTCAACTCATGGCAAAAAGCGAGCGAGAGTTCAACAGCGCTGAGAGAGATGCCGGCGAAAGTCCCGGTGCAGCCGGCAAACACTCAGCGCCCGATTCCGAAGCTGAACGAGAGCTTCTCGATCAGCTCAGCAGCGATGTTTTGACTGGAGTCGAACTCGGCTCTCAGGTTCTCTCAGCGCAGATGGATCTACTCCAGATCAACGATCAGCGTGACTCGCTCAACGACATGATCAATCAGGCTGATACCGAAGAGGCCATAGCCGAACTCCAAGCGGAGCTTCGAACCCTAGACGAGACTCGTCAAACGAGCTTCGAACTCTTCGAG
>CAZVVF010000440.1:1643-4579 GCA_964630575.1 uncultured Burkholderiales bacterium
CTGGACTCGGAATGGCATCAGTTTTGCGACGAGCTCTCCCCTCCGGCACGCGCCCTTTTGACATCGCTCGTTGAGATTGTCGAATCCGAGATGAACCAGACCCACGCTGCCGAAGCACGGGTCTGCACTCTCCAGCAGCAACTCGAGGAGCTCGAAAGCGAGCAAGCCGGGGAATCCACTGAGCAGATCAAACGACTGCTCGCTGAGCGAACCTTGCTGGCCGAGGAGCTCGAAGAAGAACTTTCCGTGGTCTCTGCGCAACTCGCTGACGCGAGCGACCAACTGGCCCTCCAGGCCGCAGGCCGAGGGACCGAGAGCGAACTCTCATGGAGAGAAACAAACGCGCTCATCGACGAACTCAGAGAGAAGACCGCTCTGGTGGAGCGCTACCGAGAAGAGTACAAGCGCACCAAGACCCCCGGGACCGAGTCGCTCGAGGAAGAGCTAGGGAATCTCAACGCCCGATACCTTCAAGGGCGTCGACGAATCGTTGAGCTCCTACAACAGCTCGAGGAGCGCGATCGCATGCTAGCCGACCTCGCGAGACTTGGGATCGTTTCCCCAGGCAACGGTCAGTCCCCGGAAAGCCCCGAGGACGATGCCGATCTCTCACCGCTCTTAACGGATGACGAATTCGAACTGCCCACACTGCCACTCGACGGTCTCGGCGACGACAAAGTCGCCTCTGCCATCGTGATAGAGCAGCTGGATGAGGTTCCTCCGCCAGACTTCGATTTCAAAGAGGATACGGTAGAGGATCTGCCCGCTATTCCCTGCTTGGAAGAGGAGGACGAGGCGGAAGAGCGCGACGGCTCGGAGTCATTCGAAGGGTCCGGCCCAAGCGATTCTCAATCCGCAACTCCAGACTGTTGATTCCTGGCTCGGAGGCTAAGAGAGCCTCCTGCCAGGCCATGATGCTCTTGTTCTCCAGAGGCTTGGGGCTGGTGATGACAACCATCATACGGTAGTCCTCTCCCCCACCAACCTGTTGCAGGTCTGTGTCTTGGCCCAAGACCGCTCCGGGAACTTTCTCCACCAGAGAGTTCAGAGTTTGGCTAAGTTTCTGATTGAGTTGGTCTTCCCTTGAGACCTCGTCGCCTGCCAGCTCGACTGTGGCCGTGCTATCATCCAAAAGAAGATCGTTTCCGACGGTGGTTTTGGTCATGAGAGTCAGTTGTACCTCATAACCTGTTTCTCGGGTGTAGAGTTCGTTGGCGGTGTTTCTGGCCTGGGCTAGCAGATCCGTTCCAACAAGCCGAGAACTCCTAAGCTCCAAGAGGATGTCGTAGGCATCGATTTTGGCAGGCCCTTCCTGAGCCAGGCCAACAGGGGTTGGCTGCACCCCTGCAGGCGTCGCACTCGGCGGCGCTACCGCAGGAGTCGCACTCGGCGACGCTAGCGCAGGCGTTGCGCTCGACGGTGTCGCCTCAGGCGTCGCGCTCGGCGACGCTAGCGCTGGCGTTGCGCTCGACGGTGTCGCCTCAGGCGTCGCGCTCGGCGACGCCAGCGCAGGTGTTGCACTCGGCTGGGCAACGACCGGGGTCGTGGAATGTTTGTCGACAGGTGCGATGCGCCGGATGTGCATCTCCGTGATCTCCAGGTCCGTACTCATTTGCAGGGCCGAAGTCAGCAGTTGTCGGTAGCGTTGCTCCCGCTTTAAGGCCTCCTTCTCGCTTCCGGTCAAAAACTCTGGAGGTTGGATGGCAACAGAGTCCTCACTCGTAGTGCTTCGAACAATGACGCTCTTGACGAGAAGTTTGTAAGTGTAGCCAGCAAAGAGCGGGTCTTTGGACAACGCCCTATTGAGATCGTCTTGGAACCCCTTGACCATGCGCGGGTCGAAAGCGTAGGGCGTACTGATAGTGACGTTGAGAGGGGTCGAGCGATGGTCGTTAGACTTACTCGGTTTGGAGGAGGCTTGAAAATTCACAAGCTCGACACCGGGGAACTCCTCGATCAGTTCTCCGAGTTTAACGTCCAGGGCTTGTCCTCGACGCTCCTCATCGCTCAGACCGGTGTCGGTAGGCTCGAAGAGGTATCGCGTTGAGGAGGCATAGGTGGAGTTCACCGTGCGAACCACCAAACGCACCTTGACGTTCGGCAGCCCGTCGTGAACCTTCTTTGCGATTCTCTTTTCGAAACGCGCCACCGTGGGAGGCTCTATGTCCGTCCTGGAGCCGATAACAGCCGAGACCGTAAGAGTGTTTTTGAGCAGGTGAGCTTCCACCGAGTCCAATTGCGCGCCAGGGATGTCCAGAAGCATAGACTTGAGTTCGTTCCGGGAGGCTGTCAATCCCAACCGCTCCTGAAGAAGCGTCGTCAACTGGACGGTCAGAAACCAGCCGGTCATGATTAACAGGACGGCTTTGACGATCCAAGTCTTGCGCCAAAAGGCATCTTGCTTGCCGTCTCTGGTCTTGCGAAACCCAGTCGCAACAAAAACCATCACCGAGGCGAGTTCGATAGTCAGCAGGTTGGTGAAAAAGAGCATGAACGACCCGAATACCGGTCGAAACTCCAGGTTGCCCGTGAGCCATCCGGCGCCCGTGAGCCCCGTCACAGCTAACGGGGGAACGAGAGCCACCGCGATGGCAACGCCTGCCACGCTCGATTGCAGCCCAGGATGAACCGTACAATAGGCGCCCGCGAGTCCAGCGGCCAGGCCAATGGCGAAGTCAAAGAGGGTGGGTCTGACCCGCCCCATCACTTCGGAACTGGCAAAATCGATGTGGGATGGACCCACCAGAACGGCTACCGACAGACCGGTGAGTATGACCAGGACGACTCCCGTAGCCTCGGCCACGAGGCTTCTTCGAAACATCCTCGAGTCGGACAGAATCGAACCGAGCGCAAGACCCAAAATTGGCCCCATCAGTGGCGCCACAATCATCGCGCCGATAACCGTGGCCGTAGAATTAGAGAGCAGCCCGTAGGAA
>CAZVVF010000441.1:0-4562 GCA_964630575.1 uncultured Burkholderiales bacterium
TAGAGGTAGACCTGCTTATCCTTAGGCACCTCATTGATGCGCTCTGCCAACTCCCGCTCTTGGGCCGCCGTGAGCAGGTCACGCCGAGCGATAGCCCTATAGTACTCACCAAGTTCATTCGATTTAGAATGCGTTGGATATTTTTTTCGCGCTAAGGCTGCCATAACGTCGTCCTCCTGCTAACATTATAAATGTGGAGTTGCGCTGGCGCGTCCACCGCTGGGACCGTCTTCGCTGAGACATGTAGACTATTGGTCTACTCTTTGTTGTCTGAAAGTTGAATGTCAACCCAAAAATCCAGCGCAGGCCCCTAGGCCGGCGGTTTCTGAGAATCTGCCATCTCCTACCGTAGTCCACCGTGTGGCGGAAGGGAATCACGAGTCTCGCGTACTATGTGGGCTCCTATGGCTTACGAAGAACCTCGTTTTCTACTCATTAGCACTCGTCTCGAAAAGTTCATGCAGGAGCATGAACTGGAATGCCTCGTTCGGGCTGGAGGGCTCACCCACGCCGATTTTCGGGTGTTAGACGCCACCAAGGAGCCAGTGACAGCTGACCTCTACGACCAGTATCAGGCTATCTTTATAGGGGGGACCGGTGATTTTTCTGTGGCCCAAGACCGGCCAGACTGGTTTGCTCCCCTCGAGGAGTGGACCCGCGGCCTGATCGAACGAAGCGTTCCCGCGCTTGGGCTCTGCTACGGCTTCCACCTCATGGCCCACGCCGTTGGTGGTGAGGTCAAGACCCGACCAGACCTCGAAGAAACGGGTACTTTTCAGATCCGTCTCACCGAGGCTGGTGAGACAGACGAGATCTTGAGTTGTCTTCCTGGGAAATTTTTAGCTCAGCAGGGTCACCACGATGTCGTCATGTCGATGCCGGGAGAGTGGATTCGTCTGGCAGACAGCGAGCGCTGTCATTGGCAGGGTTTTAAGCACCCCGAGAAGCCGTTCTACGGTCTTCAGTTCCACCCTGAGCTGCGCAAGGAAGACTTCATGGACAGAATGCGAGCCTACGCCGACAGTTACGCTAGTACACCCGAAGTCTTTGAGACCATCGACAAGCAGGTCCAACAGACTCACAACGAGGAGGTCATCAAGGCCTTCTTAAGGTTGGTCGATTCTCAATCTGGGAGAGCATAAACTGTGTTAGCACCGAAACTAAGGGCCCTCATTCCCGCCCACATTCGAGATCTGAAGCCTTATGTCGCTGGTCGAACCATCGAGGAGGTCCAGGAGGAATTCGGTCTTGAAACGGTTGTAAAGCTGGCCTCCAACGAAAACCCATTGGGTCCGCCCGCCAGTGCCGTCGAGGCGGCCCAAGAGAGTCTCAAATCGTCGCACCGCTACCCGGACCCTTCGGCTCGGGCCTTGCGACGGAAATTGGCCGAACGTTACGATCTCAAGTTAGAGAACATTATCGTTGGGGCGGGTTCAGAGGGGATCCTGGCCAGTATCGTTCGGGTCTTTTTGGACAAAGGGGACCAGGTTCTCACGTCCGATGCTGCCTTTCTGGGCTTTCCCATACTCTGTCGCACCCGTGGAGTGGAGCCTACCAAGGTCCCCCTAAACCCTGAGTACCGCTTTGACCTCCGTGCCATTGCTGATGCGATCACCGACAAAACCAAGTTGATCTACCTCTGCAATCCCAACAACCCCACGGGAACCATCTTCACCAAGGATGAGTTCGACGAGTTTATGGAGCGCGTTCCGCCTCACGCTCTGGTTATTCAGGATGAGGCCTACTGCGAGTACGCGGCGACCAATCCAGAGTATCCCGATTCCATGGATTACAGATACGACAACGTGATAACGCTGAGAACCTTCTCCAAGGCCTACGGTCTAGCCGGCTTTCGCGTGGGCTACGGGTTTGGTCACTCCGAACTGATCGAAGCTCTATGGAAGGTCAAGCTTCCTTTCGAGCCGAGCGGCCCGGCCCAAGCTGCCGCGCTGGCTGCCCTCTCGGATGTGGAGTACTTGGTCGAGTCCCTCAGGGTGAATCAACACGGTAAGGACTATCTGAGCCGGGAGCTGCGTCGATTGAGGATCAGGTCCTACGAGAGTTACACAAACTTCCTTATGATGCAGTTCGAGTCGCGAGAACAGGTTGAGTATCTCTTTCTGGGATTGCAGCGCCAAGGCGTGATTACTCGCCCTTTGGTGCAAGCGGGTCTCCCGAACTGTCTGCGGGTCTCGATCGGCTTGCCGGAAGAGAACTGTCGTTTTATTGCAGCCTTAGAGGAGATCATGGCAGGTCTCCCAACTGCCAACTGAGGGGGTAATTTATGCTCTGCAGAAGAGAAGGATAGGTCTGAATTGCTCTTAGAACCAGCTTCAAGTAAGGAATGGCGGCCAGTCTACCGACTTCTGACCGCTCTGATACAACCTCGACCGATCGCCTGGGTCTCCACCTTGTCCGCGGAAGGCATCCCAAATCTGGCCCCATTTTCCTTTTTTAATGTGGTCTGTGCGAAGCCACCCACGGTGGTGTTCTGTCCTATGCTCAGTGGCCCAGAAGCCATAAAGAAGGATACCGTCAGGAACATCGAGGCGACAAAGGAATTTGTGATCCAGGTGGTCAGCAGAGACCTGGCCGATAAAATGAACCTCACATCCTGTGAGTTGGCCAGTGACATCGACGAGTTTGAGGTGGCAAACCTGACCGCCGTACCCTCCCGAACAGTCAAGCCTCCCAGGGTCGCCGAGGCCAAGGCTCACATTGAATGCCGATTGCAGCAGATCGTGCCGGTGGGCGAGGGGACCGGTTCCGGCTGTATGATCTTGGGAGAGGTCCTGTGTATCGAAATCGCCGATGAGGTGGTGGTGGAAGGGAATCGCGTTTCTCTGGAACTGCTGGACCCGATCGGCCGTTTGTCCGGCGATGAGTATTGCGGAACGGGGGATCGCTTTTCGCTCGCACGGCCTACTCCCCAGGAGTTGTCAAGGCCGGGTAGGCAGTGAGTGTGCGGCTGAAAGAGCGCTTCCCCAACACGCCGACGGGCGAGGGGGACTACGTTCTCGCAATCCTGGTCGCAGCCGAAGCCATCGGGAGTCGGGATGTCGAAATTCGGGCCAGCAGCAACGAGCTGACGGTCGATTTTTCCTATCACGGTTATTCCAAGGGCGTGAGCGACGCTGTTTTTTCGAAGGACATCTCCGGTCTTAGTGAAGAGGAGCAGCTCCTGGTGCTATCCCTGCGGGCCGGCCTCGTGTCGGGTGCCCCGAGGATCGATTTTGAGATCTGGGATGGGAGCAAAGGGGTTCGCCTGAAGCTCACTCCAGACTCTACAAAACAAGAGACCTTGAGCAAGCCTCCGTGGAAGGACGGGCACTCTGGGTGCCGCTACGTCGCGCGGCTTCGTACCGGACTGAGTCGGACGCTTTTTGGCAGTGGGAAATCTGGCTCACCGGAGTTGCGCAAGCGTTTTTCTGAGCGAGCCCGGTACTCGGGATGCCCCATCGTGTTTGACGGAGAGAGGGTGAACCAGTCCCTGGACCTCGGTGAGGGACTTCTGTCGGTGACCCTAGAGCCCAGTTCTGGGCCAAGGCTGAGGCCGCCGGATATCAAGCTGGTTTCCGATCTGCAGAAGGAACGGGAGAGTTCCAGTCACTACTACGGCAAGTTTTTGTATGGTGGCGAGGTCGGGGGGAGCCGAATCTCCTGTCGAGGGTTGGTCTTTGATATAGAGCTTCCGTTGGCCGATGACCTGGGGTTTTCCGGCTTTGTGGTCGCCGACCATCTCACCATGGGACCGGACTACAAGGAGCTTGTCGAGGATACCAAGCTCGACGACCTTCTCAACGACATCGAAAACGACTTGCTCACCGTTGCTGCTGAGTTGGTCGAGGTTATAGACGACTTGGAGGACGAAGCGGTCGATTCGGTTCTGGAATCCTTAGAGCTTGTGGTGGAGACCTACCGCGCCTCGGGTGAGAATGACGAAGCCCTCGAACTTCTGAAGCGACTCGTTGAAGTCGAGAATATGTCCGATGAGTTGCGGGCTTCTCATCTGACCCAGATGGCCGTCACCTTTGAGCGCGACGAGCAGGACGAAGTCAGCTTTGAGTACTACACGCGCGCTCTCGACTACTGGGGACGAATTCCGACACAGGAGCAGAACCTAGCACTCGTGGCCACCTCCCTTCTAGGGGCTGCCAGGCTGATGAGCTACCACGACTCAGAGCCGGAAACGGCTATTCAGTATGCTCAGAATGCACTCGCTTTGCGGCGCTCTGTTGGCGGTGAAGACGACTTGGAAAAGGCTGAGGCGGCCGAGTTGCTCGCTCGCTTCTATATCCGGCATCGAGAGTACCCTCATCCGGAGTATATGGAGGTCGAGGCCCTCTTGCAGGAGGCGCTTCAACCGTTCGAGCTCAACTACGGTCAGACCCACAGCAAGGTCGCCAGCATCCTCACAGAGCTGGGCAAGTTTTGTCAGTCCAGAAGAACGATGGAAGAGGCTGAATCGTATTTTCTGAAGGCCCTGGCCATTAAGGAAAAGCTGTTCGGCAGCCGGGATGAATCCGTAGGTGAGTTGTTCGACCTGCTAGGGGCTCTGTTCG
>CAZVVF010000442.1:0-4557 GCA_964630575.1 uncultured Burkholderiales bacterium
CATTCGAAATCTCTTCCGAACGATACTGGCCACGCTGAACTACCCGAAAGCCAGGGCCCAATCCACCCTAGAGCGATATCGCCTCGAACAGCCCTGCCAGAGAAGCAGCCCAACTCTCACTCGCGCAAGGCTCGACAGAGTGAGAGCAGAGGTCGATGTCTGGCTTTCCATCTTGCCGCCTCCGCCCTGCCAATCATACTCCGAAGGGGGCCTCCTTAGAATCTCTCGACAGCTCTGGGAAGTCATCACCCAAGTCTGTCACAGCCTGGCAGAAGAAGTCCCTATCAGGGCCAGGATCAACATCCAAGAGAGTCCCGTTGTGGTCCTCGAACGAGCCTCAACGCGTTGGCTCTCCGTCAATCCAGGGTTTCTCGCTCTAGCCGAATCGGAGCAAAAAATGCTCCTGGCCCGCGCCCTTTTTCGTCACGCCGCGGGGCTCGACGATCTCGAGCGACGAGCGTCAACGTTCACTCAACCGCAGGGCGCCCTTCAGAGAGGGCTCGAGTACGCCGAGTGGTGCGGCTACGACTATTCTCCCCTGGACCAGATCCACTCTAGCAATATCGACTCCAACGAGGCCATCGTCGCCCTTGAAGAGATGTACTGGCAAACTCGGGACTCCCACTTTCAACGACTCGCCGCGACCCTCAGTCGCGGATGTTGGTGCCCCCTTTTTGACCGGGAAGCCGACCTCTTTGCCAGTTCCTACGTGGATGTGGTCAGCGCGAGTTATGCCCTGCTTCAGGCCGCAGCCCCCACTCACAGACTCAAACAAACCTGCACCCGAGAGGGACTCTCGGCACTCCTGGAAGTGGCCGATGACTTCCCTGCACTGTGCCTGCGGCTGCAGACCCTATGGTTCGCTACTATCGACGAACAGCAGAAACGACAACGACCCAGCGCTACCAAATAAAGTTCTTTGCCACCTCGCGGTAACGATGCCCGGCCAGCACATGAAAGACACGGATCCTCTCCAGCGAGGTGGGGCTCAGTGTTCCGATGGGTAGGTAAACAAGCTTCTTGCCGAGGCGTTGGGCCAGCTGAAAAAAGTAAGAGCGAGGCGCCTTATCCGCGACGTAGACCACATGTTTGTCCTGGCAGTAGTCGATGGCGGAATAGAGAAGAACTTCCGCTTTCGTCTTGGCCGCCCGGTAGTAAGGGTCGTTCCAGACATTGGCAAGCCTGCGCGGCGGGTAGGAGAGCATAAGCCCCCCATACTCGCAACGAGCGATACCTGGGCCCACGATCATCTTTCGTCGGTCGGTGGCGTAAAAAGCCATGTCCGATTCCTGGTCGTGCTCACCGTGCCAGGTTATACACCATGGGAATCGGTTGCTGTCCTTGTCCTCGTCAAAAATGACGACCACGGAACCGGTCCCACCAAAGATCTTCTTCTCTTCGCGAACGTAGAGCCTCTGTCCATCCGCCCAGTTCCTCAGGGTGGTTCGCATATCGATACCATCGAGCAACGACGTCGTAAAAGGCTCGGTGCGCGAATTGGCGTCAGACTGGACCTTGATCGCCTTCTTCTGAAGATAGCGACCGTAATCCTCAATAACGATATCCTCGGGAGGGTAGCTGCAGATTCTTCCGCTCTCAAACGCCCCGGACCAATCACTGGGATCGTCACTCGGTGCAACCCGGTCGGGGATCGGCATTTTGCGATAGGACTGGCGAAGTCTGGGAAAAGTCCTGTGAAACTCAAAGTGCTTGAGTCGAACTCCGCCTATCTCTAAGTTCTCACCATCAAAATCGAACTCGCGAGCCCCGTCTGTGGTGTCTGACTGCCAGGGGTAGAATGTTGCCAGGTCCCAAAACTCATAGGCGTAGTTGTGGTCCACGCAAGAGCGAGATGCGTAGATGAGCGGCAACAAGTCTGGAAGCAACTTCCCCTGGAGCGCTGCGTAACGACGGGCAAAGATACTGAAGTTTCGTTGCTGCCAACCCTTGAACTCTTCGCCTGTATTATCTTGGTAATACTTGCCTGCGAGTTCGACCAGCCCCTTATAGACCAACTGCCGGTCGAGCGCGGAGGTCTCGGTTCGGCTCACCGAATTGAGCCGTCCGTACTCTAGCAGAAGCTCGCCCCGGCGTTGCTCGGTATTCTTGTAGACGAAATATCGGTCAGCGTTGTCCACCTCGGGCTCGCTAGTAGGCGCAGGAGCCTCACCTTGATCGGTGTCAAAACTCGGAGGCGTCCAACTCTCAGGCGAGAGCGAACTCAGGTAGGAGTGGAGATTCTTGAGTTGGTCCGTATTCATGTGGCGAATCTCGGGGGTGACGTTCATCCCCAAGAGCTTGCTCAACGAACCGAAGAGCGAATCCTTGGTGAGTTCTTTCTTGTCCTTTTTCTCAGGCTCAGGTTGGTCATCGTCCTTGCCCTCGTCCTGCGAGGTCCAGACCGAGTCGGCACCGGGCCCTCCCCTTTGCAACTCGTACAGAGTCATAGCGAACGGCAACTCGTCGGCCAGAGTTCGAACAGTCCTGAGTGAGGGGTGATAGATCTGAAAATTTGAAGTGTCGAGGCGATCGCTCTCTTCAAACGGAGGCTCTGCTCCATCGGCCAAGAGCCTTCTTAAGGGCTCTATGTGCTTGAGACCACCCACGAAAAGGACGCGCCCTTGCAGGCTCAGCCGATAGAGCCGAGCAGCCATGACGGATTCTCGGCGCTGGTCAAAGCCCTCGCGCGCATCGTCGGCGGACTCAGAGATGGCGTCGAGGCAACTCTTGTAGTACTTTTCTAGCCCCAGCGAGTTGAGCGAATAAGGGTCGGGAATCCGATCCCACCCAGAGGGGTAGTCTCCCTCAAAGGTGTCCACAAAGCGGATCGGTATCTCGAGCTCTAAGGCGATTCGAACAGCCTCACAAAAAGGGTCCGTCGGCTCAATCTTCCAGAGGGTCACACCCTCGGCATCAGGATTCTCCAGGTTTCCCTGGGTAATGTAAGACAAGCGCGGGAGGCGCTCGACCGCACTGATGTAGACCTCTTCGAGGCCAGCGGGCAGTTCCACGGCAACAAAGTCTGGAGAGAGAGCCTGGACGGCCTCACGGACGGGTCGAGCAAACTCTAATTTATGGTGGAGTACGGGCAGTAGAGCGACTTTACCAGCTTCTTCTACCCAATATTCAGCACGCGTCACGGAGTGAGCCCTCCCTTCCTATCCTCAACCTCAACCGGCATAGAGGAGCGCCTCTTCCCCCAAAACCATCCTGATTGAACGGCGCAGCTCTGCCGCGATGTCCGTCTTCTGACTCTTGACCAGTTTTGCCGCGTAGCGGGCAATGTTGATCCCATCTCGCACGGAGTAACGCTCATCGGCTCTGTGCGCCTTCTGGAGAAAGTCAGCAACATATTCCAGGATAGCCCGGTCGAGGTTTGGCAAGTTCTCCTTCAGGATGAGTAGCTCTTCCTCGCGCTCAGGGAAGTCCACGAAGATCTGCGGTTGAATTCGGCTGTGAATATACTCCGGCAACTCAAAGGTACTGGAGTCCTCGTTCATCGTGGCCACAAAGCGAAAGTCTGGGTGAGCCTCGATCTTGACACCCGCTACCAACGACTCGACGTACCGTCGCGCATCGAGCAAGGGGGCCAGAGAAGCCCAAGACTTCTCGCTCATTCGGTTACCCTCGTCGAGCACGATCACGCCACCGGTGATCATCGCTGACACGAGGGGCGATGCGACGTAGCGAATCTTCTGGTCCTCACCCACCACGGGAAGAACGATGAGGTCTTCCGGACGGGTATCCATTGTCGCCTGCATAATGTAGACGTCGCGATTGAGCGTTTGGGCTGCGGAGTAGGCCAGCGTCGTTTTACCGACTCCCGGTTTCCCCAGAAGCCTCGGGTTGAGAGGCAGGTCATCCTCATCAATCACCATCCAAGCTGCCAACAGCTGGGCCAACAGCTCGTTTTGCCCCACCCATCGAACCTTGAGAATATCCGGCTCTACCAGGTGAAGTAGTACTCCTTGAATCTCTCTCGTTTTGGACTTACTCATTCCGCTCTGCCTCGTTTCCTGGGCTAACGCCCTTGAACCATCAAATTTTCTTTGGGCGGACCGTTTCTCCCTATCGACACATTAGCCTGCCTTCTGGACCCCTCTCAAGCCCAATGATCGCCACGGAGAGCGTCTGAAACAATAGCCCCTCGCTCTCTGCTCGGTGGTCGAAGACAACGAGGCAGCGGCCCTGGTCTGCGGCGGTCGGATCAAGATTTGTTGACGCCGTGCTTCCACCGATGTTAGATTCCGGTCATGAGTGACACTTTAAAGGCTCCCAGCAGCGATGCGACGCGACAGCTGGAACGCGAAGTCGAACGACGCCGAACCTTCGCCATCATATCCCACCCCGATGCTGGGAAAACGACCCTAACCGAAAAGCTGCTCCTCTACGGTGGAGCTGTTCAGATGGCCGGCGCGGTGAAAGCCAGAAGAAAGCAAACCCACGCCGTCTCCGACTGGATGGAAATGGAAAAAGAGCGTGGGATATCCATCACCTCCACCGTGTTGTCCTTCGACTATGCTGGTTACCGCATCAATCTTTTGGACACACCTGGTC
>CAZVVF010000443.1:0-4556 GCA_964630575.1 uncultured Burkholderiales bacterium
CACACCGATAAAGCGGAACACGGGAGTTTGGTGCAGGTGCGGTGGCGGCCAAACACAGACACACCTTGCGTGTGTTTCAAGAAGAAGACGTTCGATCCTAACGGAGAGGGCGTCTTTTTTCGTGTTCGCCTTCACAAAGGCACTCGAGCACCTGCTGCACGGCTCGGACTTGTAGGTCCAGGGCCAGTCCTGGTCCGTAGCCTTGCTCGGGGAGCGACGGAAGATGGATAAATCCTACCTTCGCCATCTCACTCGCTGTGCGATGGGCCAACAAATAGAGGAGTTGGTTGCACAAAAAGCCTCCTGCATCATCGCTGAGCTTCGATGCGACTCCGCAACTCTTCAAGCCCTTTTGCACGGTTTGGCAGCAGAGTGTGCTGTGCAAATGCAACGGGCCGTTGTCCACAATGAGTCGATCCTCTAGACGTACCCCGGCATTGTCCGGGCAGTTGAAGGAGAGTCGGTTTCGAGCCGTTCGTTCCACCCGGAATTCGCGTGAGCCCCGAGCTTCCCCGAGAGAGACGATGAGCGAAGGGCCAAGAGCAGAGACAAGCTCCTCGACTCGTTCGAGCAGACCTTCGCTGACCACAGGAAGAACGAGGGTCTTTAGCCTCCACCCGGTTGGTGCGACCAGGCGCTCAGCAACCATCGCCGACGGGTTGAGTGGACTGCCGTTGAAGGGCTCAAAACCTGTTACCAAGAGGATGGGCTCAGCAGGGGGCACCACAACTTTGTCCACTTCAGCTCAGTTCTCTCGACCGCTTGAGAGCGATCAGAGAACTCTTGAGGTCTGAGCGGTCTAGGTTGAGAGCTTCTCCAACGGCCTCTATGAGGACGATCTCGCTCGGGTCGAGCCGGCCGTCAGCCGCGGCAATGGCCATCACGGCTTTGAGGAAATCCGATCGTCCGCCGGGATGGAGGTAGGGGGAGAGGCAGTCCAGCGTGTCCAGCATTTTCTCATGCTGCCCGATGGCTGATTTCGCCTGGTTCTCAAGCGTTCCTATATCAATTTTCTGCTTGGTGATGCTCTGGTAGAGAGCCGAGATGGCCATCAGTTCTGTGGAGTGGATCTCGCCATCGATGGCCGCCATGCAGAGCATCGCCGAACGCAGACAGGAATAGACCCGGCGTTCGAGTTCCTCGGGGCTAGGCCCTGAAGGCGTGAGCTCATAGAGCGCTATAGCTCGAGTCGCTCTCATGGTCGGGGCACCATTGGGGGTCGCTTCAGAGCGTCGGAACAGGGTGGTAACGGCTCTGAGATTTTGTGAGATTCGCGTGCCCGCAGGGACTTTGAACTTGGACCATCCGCATTGGGGGCAGGCTACGGATTCGGCCTTTCCTTCTTTGAGGAGTCTCGTGAGTCGGCGGGATTCGCTCCGGTAGATGATATCTGTTTGGCATCCGCCGCAGGAAGCGATCTTGATGCTCGAGAGTTCTTTGCGGTTCCCGTATTCGGCCCCGATTAGCATGGACATGGTTTCTCCCCCAATAAGGGGTAAGGATTCTTTTAGAGAGTGCAAAGGCCTCTATGCACAAAGAGGCGGGTAGAGGGAGGCACGCGCTCCTTGGTCCAGGCCGCCGCGGGCCCTCGGATTGGTGGGTCGGTTTGGGGGCGAGATTCTATCGATGGCCGGGCCTTGTTTTTAGACAAAAAAAGGGCCCCCAGGTAATCTGGAGGCCTCTATACTCACTATGCTTACTCACTCGTTATCAGACTGACACGTTAGTTTGCAGACCAGTTGCGACTCCGTGGGAGTCGCTCGTCAGCTGATGGATTCATAGTACGACCTCGGACTGGATTCGAGGTGGAATCGTGGCTTTCGTTGTGAAGGGCTTGTTAATTTTATAGGCTCAAGAGCTACGAATCGGTAGGAATTCGTGGAATCTCGCCAGCCACCGCTCCTCACAGGGACTGGGAGGTCACCTCGGAAAGGGCGGCGCGAAAGCGGCCTACGATGGCCCCCGCGCTCTCCACTCGGTCGATGCCATCGACGCTTTGACCAGCCTGCCAGTAGTCTTTGTAGCCGGCTCCCTCCTTGGAGGCGCGCTTGAGTTGCCAGACCGCAAGGAGGCTGTAGAGAGCTCTCATCCAGTGCTTGAAGCGGGGATGACGGAGAAACCAACGAGCTATCCAGTTGGCTTTGGTCCCGATACGCTCGATGTAGGGTGTTTTGATCACAGCCACTGGTACGCCGCTGATCTTTTCGGTGAGGACGATGTCCTCTGCTGTGGCCTCGACAATGGCGTTCTTATAATCTTGGTGGGCGTTGCACTCCTCGGTGGCGATAAAGCGGGTTCCCATTTGCACCCCGTCGTAACCCATAGCGAGGACCTTGAGGTACTCTTCGGGTGTACTGATTCCGCCTGCGCACACCAAGGGAACACCCAAGTCGGCCATCTCGTCGTAGAGCTCCTGGGCCTGTTGGGGGCCGGCGTGACCTCCGGCACGGTTGTTGACGCAGATGATTCCGTGGACGCCTGAGTCCAGGGCTTTTTGGGCCCACTTTCTCTCTGTGACATCGTGGTACACCACACCACCCATGGGGGTGACGCGATCGACAACCCAGCGCGGATTACCGAGGGAGGTCACGAAAAAACGAATTCCTTCTTCCAGGGCGATATCCAGCCATTGGCTCATTCGTTCTTGATATTTTTTGGACGATTTTTCTGTGATCACATTGAAGCCGACAGGCTTGTCGGTGAGCGCCTTGATCCGGCGAAGGCCCTCGCGGAATTCGTAGCGGTGCACAAACACCAGTGACAGAGGTTGAACGATGCCCATACCGCCGGCTTCGCTCACGGCGGCAATGAGTTCAGGGTTGCTGCAAGGATACATAGCTCCACAGAGTAGCGGCACTTCGATTTGAGCGTCATGGAGAAGGCTCATCTTTTTAGCATTTTCCTTTTTTGCTGATACGGAATGTCTTGAGACGGGCTCAAGAGTTGGGTCCTGGGATCTCTCGGCGTTGAAATCTCCGAGTGAGAGACCCTTGCGGGTTTGACTCTTTGCCAATGGCAAGCTTGAGAGTCTATGGGTCTTCGTGCTTGAGAGGTTCTGCTGGTGAATATCAGCGAGGTCTATAGTTGACGATTCCTCGGCCCCGGACCCACACTTTGAAGTTCTGGGCTGAGTCCGAATTCGTGTTGGAATCGTCTTTGTTTGCTGAGGTGAGAGGCGTGGTCATCGTAAATCGTGTCCTTAGTTTGTTTGAAACTGCTAATCTCACCCTGATGGGTTTACCTGAGCTCAGACTAGCCGGTATGGACTCAGGGAATGTTAACGTAGAGTAAACCCCTCGGACACCGGGAAAAGGCGGGCTTTCGTCGGGGAGAAAAAGCGATTTTCCTTTTGTGGACAGTTTATGGATATACTCTGGAAATGTTTACTCATGTCCTGGTTATTCTATTGTTAGTACGGTCTCTTCGTACACACTCTAAAAGATGGAGAATCCAAATATCATGGCAATAAACCAGATGATGAGCGGCCTTGGCGGGGCGTTCTCAAACATGGGAACGAGCAGCGACCTCGCGTCGATTCAACAAGCTCAAAGCGCGGCCTCTGACCAGAACCAAGCAGCTCAGATTCAAGCTCAAATGCAGTCTGAGCAGCAGAAGACTCAGGCTCAGATCCATCAGATCGAGCAAGAGACCAACACCAAAGTCGCTGAGATGTTCAGGGAATCTAATTTGAATAAGGCCAAGTCTTCTTCCAAGCTCCACGATAAGTGGGTTCAGCAAATTATGTCCTAGAGGCGAGAGAGCAGGATTCGGTGATCCCTTCGCTTGTCGGTGGACTCTAGCTTCACCGAGGGGACACCGAATCTCTCTGTCTCCCACCAACATCACCCAAAACTCGGAAATAGGAGGTCCAAGTGTTATCCCAGTATTTATCATCGTTTCGAGAGTCTCTCTCTAGGAGACCAGTCCTTTATCTCGCCTTTTTGGCTCCGGTCGTGTTGCTCGCAGCAACCTTCTTTGGACAGCCTCGATCGGCTCACTTCTCCGAGCAGTCCATGCGCTCGAATTCGACCTCGCGGAGCTGTCAGTCGGCTCCAGAGGCTTACTCTGAGCAGGATCGATTCCCCGGGCATCTGGGCCAAGGAGAAGGGCGCCATAGAGGTGGGAGGCATCACGGGCCACCGCCTCCACCACCCGGAGTTCCACCCACCGTCTTGTTCCTAGTGGGAGGCGCTCTAGGCTATCTCATTGGTCGAAGGCGACACGGTTGTCGTCCTCATCACCCACACCATCATTGCTGCGGTTCGGCTGCCAAACAACAACCTAACGAATAGAGCCGTTGTCCGATGCGGATTGACAGAGGGCCAATGGCCTGATAGTCTCTGCAAATGCGATGAGCCGCATCGACAGACCTCCGACTAACCACCGGGGGTTTTTCATTTTCTGGGAGAAACGCAATGGTGCTCCCAGGAGATCGCCTTGTCGCTGGCTTGAATCCAGTACGGCAGAACAGGCCTTTGAGCCGGTGTCAGACTTTTTTTTTAGAAGGGGTTGACAAGGTCTCTCGGGTGATGTAGTTTGCCTCTACTCCAGTCACG
>CAZVVF010000444.1:0-4546 GCA_964630575.1 uncultured Burkholderiales bacterium
GGTCAAGAAGGGCTCGACCTACAACTTCAACCAGCTCGTTGAATCCTCACTCAAAATAGGCTACGTCATCGCCCAGGAGTATCTGCCTGCGGCCGAAGAGGGAGACATTCGACTCTACCTGATGAACGGAAACCCGCTGCAAAAGAACGGCCACTACGCCGCCTTCCGAAGGCGTCGAAGTGGCGATGATATTCGCAGCAACATGCACGCCGGAGGACAGGTCGAAGCCGCTGTGATCACACCTGAGGTCCTGGACCTCTGCGCCCAGGTAAAGAGCCGGATCGTTGAGGACGGTCTGTTTTTGGTCGGTCTGGATATCGTGGGCGACAAGATCATCGAAGTGAATGTGTTCTGTCCGGGCGGGCTCAACAGCATGGAGAAGATCGAAGGGGTCAATTTCTCGGCCCCTATTTGCAAAGAGATCGAGCGAAAATTCAAGGTCCACTCGACCCAGCCCAACGGGCTGGACAACCGAACTCTCGCAACAATGGCCTAGACGATGCCCAAGGTCTCGATCCTGATGATCGTCAAAGACGAGGAGTCCACTCTGGAGGTGGCTTTGGCCTCGCTCCAAGCGCAAACATTCCAGGACTGGGAATGCGTGATCGTCGACGACTTCTCAAGCGATAGCACCCCTGAGATCCTAGCGGGCCTTCGAGACCCTAGATTCCTGGTTCACCGCTCCGAGAAACCACTCGGGCGCGGTGCGGCACGAAGAAAATCCCTCTCCCTCGCCAGAGGCGAGTATATCGGGACCTTGGACGGGGACGACTTCTATTGTCCGCAAAAGCTGGAACGCCAAGTGGCCGTTCTCGATAGCGACCCCGAACTCTCGGCCACGGTCACGGGGATGCTCCTATGCACCTTGGATGGCAAGCTACTCGGCAAGGCATCCGGCTACTGGGCACCCGGTCTGAGACAACTCCCCAACCGAATCCA
The DNA here is from genome assembly GCA_964630575.1 of uncultured Burkholderiales bacterium. Lineage (GTDB taxonomy): Bacteria > Vulcanimicrobiota > Xenobia > Xenobiales > JADMJV01 > JAEXNA01. Next base: position 940 of record CAZVVF010000444.1, read on the forward strand.
GCACCTCAGAATACCCTTCGCCGCGGTTCTCTATCGAGCCGAGCACATCGGTGAAAACCAGTATGACCAGGACTTTCGACAGACCGAGGACCAACAGTTCTTTAGCAAGCTACTCTTGGGCCGACGAGTCTCAGTGACCCCGGACCACCTCTACGTCTACCGCTGGGTCTTCGAGGCCGAAGACGTCATAAGCGGGTTGCGTCAGAGCGAGAAACTCTATAGCTCCACTCTCAAGACCGACCCCTTCACCAGCCTGGCACTGGTTCTTTACACACGTTGCAAACGAATTCTCTATCGGGCGATATCCCAGCTTGGACTTTGGGAGACCTTCAAGCGTATACGCTACCACAGGGCCAACGCCTCGGAGAAGAAGGCTCTGGATGACTATCTAAGGCTCCTCGCCAGCAACACTCCCTGCATCGGTTGACCTGGCCTTTCAGATTCCGAACGTTTTCAGGGCCCTGCGTTATGTTGAACCAACAAAACCCAATCCATGGAGACTCACCCAATGAACGCCACTACAAACCCCGTTAAAATCGCCAAATCTTTCTCCCGAGTCCAGTCGAACCTCACTCGCATGGATGGGAACCTCACCCAGTGGGAGCACAGTCGGCGCACCTATCCTCACCCTTCAGTGCGCGACTCCTTCACCAGCATGGCAACCGATCTCGACAACGCCACTCTAGCGCTTAAAGACCTCCACCCCGAAGCCACGGGACTCATGGACAACCTCAAAGAGGACACCCTCAACCTTGGGGTCAATGCCGGAATGACCGGAGCCATGTCTCGCTCGTCGAGCGTCTTTGGGTCCGGTTGGAGCCGCGACCTCGACTCCAGTATCGAAGACACGCGCCAAGCTTTGGATCTGGCCACCCAGCCCGCAGAACCCGGCCAGAGCACACCGCCGGACCCCTTGGAAGTTCTCAAAGACCTCTCCGATGTTCAGGCCGATCTCACGCGCTGGGACGCCAGCTTCACCCAATGGCAAAATAGCGGTCGTATCTACCCATCCCCGGGAGTCTCCCAGGAACTCAAGGAAGTGGCAGGCGCTCTCTACGATGCCAGAGACGCCGTCAGGGCCCTCCACCCCGATCAGACCGAACTTCTGAAATCTCTGCAAAAAGACATCATCAAGGTGGCCTCAAACGCCGGAACGACCCGTCACATGTCAAGCCAGTCATCGACCTTCGGTCGTGGTTGGAGAGAGACCATGGACGGCCCTATCAGCGATGTTCGGCAAGCTATTGACGTGATCGCTGAAGTCTAACGACTCAAACCTGGTCTCAGGGTCTGCATAGTCGATGCTAGAAGAATACCTCCAACAACAGTTTTTAGAGGGCGATCACGACTCCCAAGGCTGCTTCAAGATCCTCAGAGAAAAAGCTCAACAGCGATGGGCTGAATCGGGTCTGGACAACGCCGAGAAAGCCCTCTTGCGACTGGTCCAGGTCGGGGTCAACTCTGGGGCTCAAGAGATCTCCGTCCAGCTTGGACGCGACTCCGTGACCCTTTGGTTTCGCAACATCAAGCGTGGCGCCCTAGCTTCCGCAAACATTCAGGAAGAGCTCATGACGATCTTGCTGGCCTGCCTCCAGGTAGGGTTCCAGCAAATCACCTTCTCCAATTCCACGGGAACCTCGCTGCTCACCCGAGACTCCTTTTCACCGGCGGCGCGTCAGCGCATACTCTCGGGCTGCGTCTCTATCCATCTGGTCCGCAAACCCGAAGGTGGTTTTTGGCAGAGACTCCGATACAACCTCGCCCGCCGAGCCAGCGAATTCCAATCTCTGCACCAGAACCTATCCTTCGGACCTTGTTGTATCTCGATCGACAATCTCGAACAAAGGCCGGTCCCTCCCAACTGTGGCCTGCGCGCGCTGGAACTCTTTCTTATGGGCCCCAATGGCTTGAAGCCATGGGGTGTTCGTCCCCACTTCGCCATGAGTCCGGCAGCCATCGTGCTCACCAGCCGTCAGGCCGAGGCCCCACTTCGAGCAAAGAACGAGCGAGACTGGGAGTGCTTCGCCCGCTTGCGAGTGAACGCGGACCGAGACTTCTTCGAACCGAGTCTGCTCGGCTGGAAAAGCCGGACCTTTAGCTTCTCGACCATTCTAGGCCAACTCTTTATTCCGCGAGAGCCCAGTGACGATCGACAGGTTCACATCATCAAGGATGGCGTTCTCGTTCAAAGCACACCAGGACCCTGGGGCGGTCGGGTTGGCGGCGTGGTCTCGGGGGCTGGCTTGGATACGGATCTCTCCAACCTGAAAGTTGTGAAGAACCGAAAATATGAGAGCTTTCTGGACTATCTCAACAACGAAATACGGGCTGCCTCAAAGAGAGTCCAGCGGCCCGCAAGACTGGATCCTCGCCTGCAGAGAGCCTTCGAGTTCATTCCGAGCTAGGGCCTGTTGCAAACGAGCGCTCCCCGGTCGGCGAACTCAGTTCTGGGGCGGGAGTTTCTTGGTCTCGACCAACTTCTGCTCGCCGCCGGTGATCTCAAAAACTTTGAGAACGCTACTCCCATCGGATTCGTAAACCCGCTCCTCGCGCCGCACCAAAACCGGAAAGTTGCCCCGGGGTTTGTAGTACTCTGTCACGTACTCAGCAGCACTGACCCGCTGCCGAGAGATCAGTTCCTTTTTCGCCAGGTCAACCTGCGGGCTCATCACCACTTCAAAAGCTTTGGATTCCTCAAACTTTGCAGTCGAAGGGTTGTAGAGCCAAAAAAAGTAGGGCACGTTGGCCCCGCCAGGGAGATACTTCATCACCCGTAGGTCGGCATAGCCATCGAAGTTGACATCTTCAACATACAAGGCGTCAACCTCCGAGCCGTCCGGTAAGAGGGCATCGAATTGATCGAGCATCTGCTCTTGACCATCGGGTCCTATCACCAGAAGCCCGTAGGCCGAAAACGCGCCTGGCTCTCGGTCCCCAAGAACCCGAAAAGTGTAAGCGGGGCCATCCGCGACCACCGGTGCTCGAAGTTCGGTGAAGAGTTCTTGTGCAGACCCCACCGAGGACAGAGAGATGACGAGAAGCAAACCGGCAAGAATTTTATTCATGGGATTCCTATTTTGGGCCATGCCACTCAATCCTGTTTACGCAACGGCGAGCACCGAGAGAGAAGGAGGCCTGTCATGTTAACAATGTGAACGTCAAAACTTCCCGAGTTTACAAACTTTACGTCTCGGAAATCTCACCCTATTCCCAACGAGTGCCAAACCCACCTACAATAAACCTACAAGCGAATAACACGCTGCCCGAACGAAAAACTGTATGTGGACCTCCTGCTAATCATCCTCTTACAATGTTCGGGCAGTTTTTTTTGTTTGCAGAGCTAGCAAGAGTTGAAAGAATGGGTGAATTCCGGCGGCCACTACCACCCGATCTGGTAGCGAACGCGAACCCCGGAAGAATCCAGGGGATATCCCTCCAAGGACTGCCGAATCTCATAGTTGAGCATCACTCGGTGCACCGGGGTCTCGCGGCTTAGATAGTAGTTGAGCCCGATGAGCTTCCGGTCCCGGGCATTCGTGGCGTTGTCGGCTTGAAGCGCATTGACCGAGTTGGTGTCCGGGTCAAAGCGGTCGTAGCCGAGAACCAG
>CAZVVF010000445.1:0-4539 GCA_964630575.1 uncultured Burkholderiales bacterium
AGCCCCAGCCCAAAGAACGCCATCCCCTCGACCCACGGGCCCTTACCCAACTGAAAGACCCAGAACGATATCAACCCACCCAGCGTCAACATCGCAGAGATTCGTACGACTAGGATGGAAGTAAAAAGACTGACCTGTTCTTCTGGCGTGAACTCATCATCGCCCTTTTCACCTGCCAGGAGTTTGCTCAGGCGATAGAATCCCATCTCGACCAAGACGGTCTCTGAGAACCCCAAGACGGACACCATCAACGTTAGCAGCACAACCCCTGCGGGCAGGAGGATCTCACTCACAACTTTTTTCTCCAGCAAAACGGCTCGTCAGCATCATCATCCACAGAAGAGCCCCTCCCAAACCAAACAGATCGACCTTCTGGCAAAACGGCATCAAAGCGACGAAGACGATAGCCGCCGAGGCGAAGCTGAGTAGCATCACCGCGGCTGCGGCCATATCCTTGGCAGCACCTGCCAAAGGGTGAGATTCTGGACTGATCATGTCCACCACTCTCTCCAAAGCGCTGTTGGCCAGTTCTGCCGAGAGCAGAAGCACAACCGAAAGCAGGGATAAGATCGTCAAAACCAGGGGAGGTTGAAACCAGGCCAAGCAGAGTCCCACAGCGATCCCGTAGAGAACTTGGATGCGAAAATTTCGTTCTTGTCGCCAGGCCGCGGCCACCCCACCGAAAGCGAAGCCAAAGCTCTGCAGGACGTCGGTTGCTCGCGTGTGGGCGCTTCTCACCAACTGAGCGCCCCTTGCCCCAGACTGTTCAGAACCTGTTGTTCGCGCGCCCTCATGGCAGCATCTTCCTCGTCGGTCTGATGATCGTAGCCCAACAGGTGCAAAACGCCGTGACACAGAGCCCAAGCCGTTTCCCTCGGCTGAGTAACCCCGTTTTTCTGGGCTTGTCGTTGAAGCGTCTCCAGAGAGAGAACGATATCGCCCAAGACTCGCGGTAAGCCTGGAGGGAGTGGCACCGTTGAGCCCTCCTCAAAGGCGAAAGACAAAACATCTGTGGTTTTTTCTTGACCGCGATAGTCGCGGTTCAACTCTAGCATCCGCTGGTCACCGGTTATCAACACCGAAACCTCACAGGAATCCTGGACACCTTCGACTCTAAGAGTCTCCGCTATGACGTTTTCAACCCAAGCCGATGAGGGGGGTTCGTCGTCATCAACTCCCTCACGAGATACACAGACCTCTATCATGAACTCTTTTTCTGGCTCCTCAATTGCGTCACTTTTTTGCGCTCTGTGGCAGCATCTGGATACTCAATTCTGGAATGATAAATATTCTGAAGCGCATGGCTGAGGGTCGCCTTGATGATCTTGATGTCTCTGAGCGAGAGCCCCGAATCGTCGAGTTGACCGTCATCAAGATTGTGCTTCACCATCTTTTCGACCAGTTCAGCCAACTTTTCATTCGTCGGCTGACTCAACGTACGCGCGGCTGCTTCCAAGCCATCACAGAGCAAGAGTATCGCCGTTTCACGAGATTGGGGCCGAGGTCCTGAATAACGGAAATCCTCTTCGAAGACCGGCTCCGTTGAGCGGGTACAAGCCTGATGATAGAAGTAGCCAACCAGTGAGGTCCCATGATGTTGGGCGATAAAATCTATCAACACATCTGGCAAACCGGCCTCCTTGGCCATCTCGATCCCGTCTTTAACGTGGGAGTGAATGATCCGGGTAGACAGGGACGGGGCCAACTTATCGTGCGGATTCTCTAGCCCCATTTGATTCTCGATAAAGAAACGTGGGCGCTTAATCTTGCCGATATCGTGATAGTAAGCCCCTACCCGGCAAAGCAGGGCGTCAGCACCAATCGCGCGAGCAGCCTGCTCTGACAGATTGGCTACCATCATCGAGTGCTGATAGGTACCGGGAGCCTCAAGCGTCAGTTTCCGCAACAAGGGCTCGTTCATGTTAGAGAGATCGAGCAATCGAAAGCTGGTTGTGATACCAAAAAAGTGTTCGAACATCGGGAGTGAACCGACGGCTATCCAGCCAGAGATCAGACCGTTGAAGAGACCCCAGCCTGCTGATTCCGCTAAGGAGGAGAGATCGCCCCCGTCCAACAGAGCGAAGGACAAAACGGCCAGAAAGTTTGCCATTCCTACCAAGAGAGTCGCTCGGATCATCTGGTTTCTCGAGTCCACCCTGGACAAGGCCAGAACGCCTACCGATCCGGTCAAAAAGGAGACGCCACAGACAGGGAGCGAATTCGCCATCACACCGATAACCAAGGACATGACACCGGTCACGAGTAGCCCCATCCGCCGGTCCATCAAGGTTGTGACCAAGATGGACGCAATGGCCACTGGTGCGAGGAAGAGCGAGTATTCAACCAGCAGTCGACAGGTCACCGCCACCAGAACCATGACGACTCCCAAAACGCTGAGATATCGAGACGTTTTGGTCAGGTCCTGACGATAGCCGAACAGGTACCCAAAAAGAACACTCAGACAAGAGCCGACCAAGAGACACACCCCGAGCACTCGCATCGGGGAAAGCTTGGGCTTATAGAGTCCCAACTCCTCAAGGATTCGAATCTGGTCCTCAGTGACCAATTCCCCTTCGCGCACCACAGCCGCACCTTTAGGAATGATCGTTCGCACCGGCTCGACCGCCGCCATAGCTTCCTGCTTGGCCTTTTGGGTCTTCTCAAAACTCGGGATCTGGTTGACCTGGACCGCGTCGTTGATCAGATGGACCAGCGCTTCTTGGGTTCGCCGGTCAGAAGTCACGAGCTGCTCTTCCACGAGAGCCTCGGTCTGACTGCGGACCTCGGCCAATCGGGCTTCTGTAATGGAGTCGTCCATCAGACGATAAAAGATGTGCAGAGCGCCATTTTGAAGGGTGAATCGCTCATCGGCATCGAGCCGAAGGAGCGCTTCGAGGTCATCCACGGAAAGGCTCAGAGGAAGTTTCATCACGAGCTCTTCCAAGCTCTGCTCAGCAGCCACCTCCGGGTCTTTTCGCTCGGTCGCCGCTTTATCAATGCCTACGAAGGTCTCATCGATCTTAGAAGCCCCCACAACGACAGAGTCGGAGTTGAAGGTGTATCGCTCTTGGACGATCGAGGCGGCTCGTCTGCGGGCCGCATCCGTCGCGCGCTCATTGAGGATCTCGACCCGACGCTCTGCCATAATGGCCTTGGTACTGACCTCACCCGCTTCAAGGCTGATACTATCCGGCCAGAAATTGATGAGCAAAACGCCAACGTGCAATACCAAAGCCAGGGGCGAGACTCCGGCTCGCTGATCTAGCGCCCGAGTTGGACGGATGTTCTTCATCGGAGAAGAATACCCCGTAAACCGCGGCCCAAACTTATTGGTGGGTTACCACACATTGGAAAGTGTCGAATCAAACTTCTACTATTATACGCTTTGGGCCGCAACCAAATCAAATTTCGGCAAGGAATAGATCCCGAGAGCTACTGATCATCCTGCGAACCGGTCAGAACAGCAGACCCCTCCGTGTCCCAGGCCTCCAGGCGCGCCCCACCTACGTAGCGGCTAGAATAGTAGGATTCTTCCAAGCTCGACTCGATCACGCCACGAGACGAAGAGGCGTGGAGAAATCGCTTATCACCGGTGTAGATTCCCACGTGACTCACCCCGCTACCATCGGTATTAAAAAAGACCAGGTCTCCAACTTGCAGGTCGTCGGTCTCGACCTTGTTCAACTCTTGGTACTGAACGTCAGCCATTCTAGGGACCTGGTGCCCTGAGAGTCGAAAAACTTCCTGAACGAAGCCGGAGCAATCATAGCCGTTTGGGTCCGTCCCCCCCCAGCGGTAAGGAACCCCCACAAACTGCCTGGCCGTTTGAATCAATTCCTCCGCCCCCTGCGGCTGCCAAGAGCCGAGCACCAGAGCCTCCGATCTCACCCAGGCCCTCCGATTGTCGGGCAAGCGCACCTCCACCCAGGTACCCAATCTCGGAGACTCCACGAGAGTTGGCTTCAACGGTGTCGGGCTAGCGCTTCGACTGGACAGTTCCTTCCTCTGGCTTCGATCGGTCATTTGCGAACCCAACAAAGAACCGCCCGACGGCGCTGGACTCTCGGCCGGAGCCGAGGCCGAGGGCGCCGCGACCTTTTCTGTCAGCGTCCATTGAGGCTTCTCGGCCCGAGGCAAAACCAGAATATTACCCGGTAGAAGTCGATTGTCGTCGTCGGTGAACCCGTTGGCCTGACGCAGTTGCTCCAGGGGGATTCCAAAGGCGGTTCCGATTCTCCACAAGGTCTGCCCTCGCTCAACCTGATGGACTGGCCAGCCCTTACTCGACGGAGGGATCCAAAGCGTCTGGTCTCGACTCACGCTGGTGGTCCCATTGACCTCTTCGAGAGCCTCTCGATCCACGCCATAGAGACGCGAGAGTTCCTCGAGCGTCTCCCCTTCAGCCACGCGATGAAGAACCGCGCCCCTGACTGGAGGTTCGGTGGTCGCGTCGTTGGCCAAAGCCGAAACTGTTGAAAGCAGAGCCCAAACAAGCAGCGAAAATCCCAGTTTTCTCATGCAAAAAACTTCGAGCCGACC
>CAZVVF010000446.1:0-4536 GCA_964630575.1 uncultured Burkholderiales bacterium
ACTCTGACAGAGTTCGAGACAGCTTTGGATATCACTCGACGAACCGCGCTGAATGGCCATCAGGCGAAACTGGAGGGCCAGCATAGGGTCGAGAAGACTCTTTTGGAGTTCGGTCTTTTCGACAAAAACGACATCTTCTTGCACGATTGCAGTGTAATCGATTTTTGAGAATTTTTTGCACAGCTTCTATGAACTTTTGAACAAAGTTTTCATCAAATTCTATCAGGCTGTCTCTCTTGCCTTGTGGTCGGATGGATGGCCGGGCAAAGGAACCTCTGGCGCGGCTCACAAACCAGCCTGAATGAGTAGAGAGCTTACGGATTGCCTCATCGTTGGCGCTGGACCGGTGGGATTGACTCTGGCCTGTCAACTCAAGGCTTTTGGTAGCAGAGTGAGGATTATCGACAAGCTCGACGGCCCAGCGCTGCGTACCAAGGCGGTCGCGGTCTGGAGCCGAACCGCCGAGATCTTTGAGCAGATGGGGCTCATTGATCGCTTTTTGAACAAAGGGCTCAAGTGCTACGGAACGAGCTTCTTTGCCAACGGAAAAAGGGCGGCACACTTGAGTCTCGACGGCATCGAGAGTCGCTACAATTTTGCCCTTTTGGTACCCCAGCACGAAACCGAAGCGATCTTGCGCGAGCGCTTGTCGGAGCTCGGTGTTCAGGTGGAGTACGGGAAAAGGCTGCTCTCTGTGAATCAGTCTTCGGACCGAGTAGAGACCCTTTTGGAGTCGGGAGAGTCGTTGGAGTCATCCTGGCTGGTCGGTTGCGACGGAGCTCACAGCGGCGTTCGTGGTGCCCTCGATCTGCGCTTTGACGGACGAAAAATAGAGAGCCAGTGGATTGTTGCCGATTGCCGCATTGACGGCTTGCCGTTGGATGATGAGGTTCTTCTGTTTCTGCACAATGAGGGCCCAATGGGATTGTTCCCTCTGGGGGGAAACGTGTTTCGGATGGTTGCTGAGACGGAGCCTGTTATGGACTCGAGCAATGAGGGGCGAGCCGAGTTTGAGGCCTGCCGTTTGGTCAAGCTTCGGCTCCATATGGAATCGGTCCAGGTTCAAGAGGCCAAGAACGCTGGCTATTTTTCTATCCATGAACGCCAGGTTGAGGAGTATAAAGTCGGACGCGTCTTTTTGGCTGGCGATTCTGCTCACGTCCACAGTCCGCTCGGTGGACAGGGGATGAACACCGGGATTCAGGATGCCCACAATCTTAGCTGGAAGCTCGCTCTGGTAACCCAGGGGCTGATGCGAGATTCGGTTTTGGAAAGCTATCACCAAGAGCGGCATCCGGTGGGGGAGTGGCTCGTGCAAACGACCTCTCACGGCACTGAGATGCTGACCAGTCGAAATCCCATCATAGCCACCTTTCGCACGCAAGCCGTACGCTTCTTGGCCAGTTTGCCGCCCGTCAAGGACAAGGTTCGAGACACGCTTGGGGAATTGGAGATCAACTACCGGGACCGAGGGTTGTCAAAGGAGCCGGGCTTCATTGGTCAAGGATGGCGTTTTGGTCAAGGGGTCAAAGCCGGTGAGCGGGCTCCTGACGGAGTGGTTCGAAGCCAAGGTCAAGAAACCCGATTGTTGCAACTCTTGAGGGGGTGTAGGCTTCACTTACTCCTGTTTGACGGTCCCGCTAAGCCTGGACGTCTCCAGGCCATGGTAGAGAGATTGAACAGGTCCTACTCTAGCGTCGTGAACGTCATCTTTGTGGGTCTTGACGCCGAGGCTCCCGATTGGCTAGACGCGCTCTACCTCTATGATCACAATCGGGAGCTGTACAAGTTGTATGCTGCCAACGAACAGTCAGCCTATCTGATTAGGCCGGATGGCTATGTGCTCTATCGCTGTCAGCCTATCGACGAGGTGGAGTTCTTCAATTGGCTAGACGACTGTTGCACCTCGACCTGAGTAGGGGGCGGAACAGGCCCTTGGGGCCCGGCTGAAGCGGGGTCAGAGGTCGCTATCGACGTGACCCCGCTCGCTCTAGTTTGTAGGCACTCTCGCGGCGGAGAAGTCTCCTTTGATCTCTAGGCCTTCACTCCCCTTGACATCGATGGTCCCTGTCAATTCGGAATCGGTGACTGTCTTGATGGTCACGCCACCGGTAGGGTTGGACAGATTGACGACCTCGTCGTTACCATCCTTGCCCTGATAGAGATCCATCCACTTCAATTTCTCTGCGCTGTATTCACCTGGCTGGACAGGATTTTTGAAGTTCTCTCCCTCGCCTTTGACGCCCTTGAGCGAGAACGCTATACGAACCTTGCCGTTTTCCTTGGGTCTTTCCAGAGAGTTCGCCTCCATGTGGTTCATCTCAAAGTCGTAGTTGGCGATGCTGAACTGAGCCTCCGTGACATCGGGTCTGACATCGACCCGAGCCTGTTTGATCTCAAAGGGTATTTCGGCTCCCTTGACCTTGACGACAAAGCCTGCCGGGGCGGCTTCTGCTTGGACGGGCGTTGTGGTACCGTCGGCGGTTGGTGTCTTCGTTCCTGAGCATCCAGAGAGCACTGCTGCACCGAGTAGGATGGATATCAAAAAGTGTTTTGTTCGCATGGCGAAACCTCCAGTGTGTAAGTAGGGTTGAGGCAAGACTGTCCCGCGAAGGCGACGTCTGCGCCTAGCCGAAGCCATGCAGCCCCCCCGCGCTTTCTCTTTTGGAGCGATAGGGGAGTAACCTCCTGGGGGCTCTCTTGTGGGTCGTTTTATCGCCGCTGCCGGAGCCTTGCGCGAAGTGGTGAGGCGCTATCGGGACAGGAGTTTTTTAGCTGCCGGCCTGGATGGCTTGGCCCAGCCTCCGGGTTTCGCTAAAGATAACTTTATAAGTCTCGCAGTACGGGTCTTTGGCGAAGATGGTCCCTTTGGCGGTGTAGGTGCGAACCGGACACCCACCGTGACACATAGAGAGCCACGAGCAGGTGCGACACTCTTCGTTTTCGATGAGTCTTTGGGGGCGTTCGAGGAAGTTCTCACGGGCTTTGCTGCTGCCGAGCATTTCACTGAGAACCTTCTTGCCCAAAAAGAGGTTGCCAAAGCTGTGTTGCGGGTAGCTCGTGACCCAACAGTCGCAGAGGGCTGTCTGTCCACGAGCGTCGACGGTGAGGAATTCGTTGGCGCAGTTGGGCTGCCAAATGCAGGGGAGTTGAGCAGGGCGTCCCGAGAACTGCTCCAGGAGTTCGGCGAAGGGACCGAGCTTGACACCGGCTTCTCGACCTTCATCCATCCACACCTGGAGAAGACCGACCAGGAAGGTGGACAGTGGAGTGCAGTCCAGTGTGCCGTTGCCTTCATTGGGTCCACCCGGGAAAGGCATGTTGACTTGGAAGTCGGTGATCTTGGCGGTTTTCGTAAAGAAGTTGTAGAAATCTACGGGGCTGGCTTGGAGGGTTGACGGTTGTAGAACGGCGATACAGCCGACGGAGATGTTCGCCTCTTGAGCATCGCGCACGGCTCGCAGCCAAACCTCGGTGTATTGTTCTGTGCTACCGTTCTTGAGGCGACGATGGGCGTTCGGGTAGTCCATCGAAGTGCCCAGAGAGCTGCCAAACATAGAGTGAACAACGTTGTGCCACCGATCGCTCCAGCCGATGAGGTTCGTCTGGAGGAAGTGATGGAAGGTGCGGCCTGCCTTTTCGGCGGCGGCTGCCATAATTTCGCCGGCTTGTTCGAACCAAGCGGGTCCAAGAATCATGACTTCTCCACCTTGCCAATAGAGATTGGCTTCGCGGCTGCCGAAGGACTCCATGTGCTCCAGCAGGTGCTCCGTGAGGGCCGGAACTTGATCGAGGGAGAGGTTGATCTTCGATTTTTTCTCAAAACAGTAGTCGCAGGAGACGTTGCACTCTAGGGTGGGCAACAGGATGATACTCAGGACACGGCCGTTCATGGCCCGACCTCAAGAGCTTCGGCGAGGTCAGCCCGCAGTTTCTCGGCGGCTTTTTCGACCTGCCCGAAGAGCTTCCGGACGCCAGAGCAGTCGTAACTCGGATCGGGCCACTTGAACCAACCGGCACACCATGGGCTCAGCGAGCAAGTGGCGCATTCCGCTCCATCGGCGATCAGACTCTCGAGCCTGGTGGTGACGGTGTCCGGCGATTCCAGCCCTGGAACCGGCGGTTCCTTTCGAAAGATGGCTGGGTCCTGCTCGATAGCCCCCCAGAGGGTTGTCGAGTCTCCTTTGATCAAGGTCGCGAGCGCACAATTGAAAGGCTCCACAGGTTGTCGTGCGTTGGGGTCGTGCAGGTAGCGCTCCAGCACGGCTTCGAGTTCGCTCATCTGCTCGGGAGGCGGTTGAATCGGAATCAGACGAATTGGGAAATGAAGGGCCATCCCCACGGCTGCAGCATCAGCAAAACCAGGCTTGTTGGGGATGCTGAGTCTGGGAAGGTTGGGCTCGCGCTGACCGGCGAGGCGATAGAGTTGGCTCGCTTCGGCCTTGGGGTCGTGGAGCAATACGTCGACGGAAAAGTCGTTGAGCTCTCGGCGGCAAGCGAGGCTTAAGGGGACCTCCACCCAGGCCACTCGCTCGG
>CAZVVF010000447.1:0-3155 GCA_964630575.1 uncultured Burkholderiales bacterium
CTAAATAAACAGAGTTGTCGACCTAACATGAAGATATAGCGCGATGCGTACCATCATCATTTCAGATATTCACGGCAAGGCCAACGCTTTGAGAGACGTTCTCAATCGACACCCTGACGATCCGGTGGTCTTTCTAGGTGATGCCCTCGGATCGGGCGATAACAAGACCACACTGAGCCTTCTTCAGGAGCGCCAGGGACTTATGCTCGGATCTGGTGTTCAGAAGGTTTGAATAGGTGGCGTCCCCTACTGGTTGTTAACGACTAAACCAACAACCGAAGGGAACACCATGAACCAGAATAACGTCATTGAATGACCTTCGGTAACGCGGAGCTTGCAAGAAGCCAGGCTCTGAGCCAGAAGATTTGCTCCAAGCCAACGGCGTTACGCAGTCAGACCTGCTCAGGAGCGGTGCGAAGCGATTGATACAAGAAGCGGTGGAAGCAGAACTCGAGACCTTTCTCGGCCATTTCTCATGGGCAAAGACTTGAGAACGGGCGTCAAGCCATCGTGAGGAACGGATACTTACCCGAGCGAGAGCTTCAAACCGGGGTCGGGGCTGTTCCTGTACGGATCCCAAAGGTCAGGGACAAGCAAGGGAAGCGTGGCTCGAAGGTCAAGTTCAATTCTCGCTTGGTTCCGCCGTATCTGCGTAAAACAATGAGCGTCGAGAACCTCTTGCCCTGGCTCTATCTCAAGGGCCTTTCCACTGGCGATTTCAAGGAGGCCCTCGCATCGCTCCTCGGTCCCAACGCCAAGGGCCTATCTGCTCCGACGATCAGTAGACTCAAGGCCCAGTGGACCGCTGAACATGAAAGCTGGACCAAGCGAAGCCTCACCAGGAAGCGGTATGTATACTGGTGGGCAGACGGGACCCACTTCAACATTCGCGGCGATGATGCGCGCAGCTGCATACTCGTTGTCATCGGAGTCACTGAGACCGGACACAAGGAATTCGTCGCCATCGAAGAAGGCCTGCGTGAATCGGAGCAGAGCTGGCTGGAAGTGTTGAACAACATTAAGGCAAGTGGCCTGACGATCGGGCCAGAACTTGCCATCGGTGACGGTGCCTTAGGATTCTGGAAGGCACTCACGAAGGTCTTTGGAGAGACTCGCCATCAACGGTGCTGGGTCCATAAGACGGCGAACCCAATTGAGTCAACGTTCGCGACTGTACGGCTACGGACTGCGAAGACCCGTGGTTGCGTCTCAAGGAAGAGCATCCTGGCCATGGTCTACAAACTTGGGATGAGTGCCCAGACACGGTGGCGGAAACTCAAGGGATTCAACCGCCTGGCCGATGTGATTAGAGGAGTGAAGTTTCAAGATGGTGTCCAGTTGGATGCCGAACAAAATACCGAAGAAAAGGCCAGTGTGGACGTCGCCTGATTCAGACTCTCAAACACCAGATTTGACTATAACTCTCAATGAGTTAAGCTGGGAGTTTCTTTTAGAGGGGTGTTTTGAACTGACACGATCTGTCAGTCTGTCGTTGTGGAATGCAAGAATGGAAGTGAAGATGAAGGTACTGGCTCATTCCGCCAACTCTGATGGTCGTGAGCATCCTCTTGTGGAGCATTTGGAATCTGTAGCTGGGTTAGCACAGAGTTTTGCGTCTCGTTTTCAAGGTCAGGATTTCGCCTACTGGGCGGGCTTATGGCACGATCTCGGGAAGTTCCAGGTTGCCTTTCAGTCTTATTTAAAGGACCCCATCGCAGAGAAAAGACTGGACCACTCAAGTGCTGGCGCGGTTCAAGCCTCTAAGATCGGGTTGAGTCTACTCTCCTTTCTGATAGCTGGTCATCACGGAGGCCTACCGGCAAGAGCTGAGCTAAAAGAGCGACTGGCCAAAGCGAGTCATAACCCTTCAACTGACGAGGCACTGAGCATCGCTGAGAACTTCATTCAGCTTGACCCAGCTGAGTTGCCCGAATTCGCAGATTTCATCAAACGTGATGAACTCGCTGCCGAATTCTTTTGCAGGATGCTCTTTAGTTGCCTCGTGGACGCTGACTTCTTGGATACTGAGGCACATTTTTCGCCCGATCGGGGCGCTCTTAGAGACAGCGGGAAGCGGCTCGAGGAGCTATGGAAAGACTTCAAGAGATACCACGGCAGCTTGGGTTCTCCAAAGAATGAACTTGGCGTCATTCGCGATCAAATCTATCAACAATGTCTGGCGGCGAGTGTGCAAAGGCCAGGTTTCTTTCGATTGACCGTTCCAACCGGTGGGGGAAAAACTCTTTCAGGGATGGCTTTTGCTCTTAACCACGCACTCCGCTGGGAGAAAGAGCGGGTCATTGTCGCTATCCCTTATACAAGCATCGGGGAGCAGACGTCTCGCGTGTACCGTGAGATCTTTGGTTCGGGGGTTCTCGAACATCATAGTGCGTTCCGAGAGGATTCGCCTGAGGTCGAGAACCCAGTAACCTTGGACGAGCAGTGGAACCGTATTTGCGCGGAAAACTGGGATGCACGGGTTGTCGTGACTACAACCGTCCAGTTGTTCGAAAGTCTTTTTGCTGCGAGAACATCTGCTTGTCGTAAACTGCACAACATCGCGAACTCGGTAATTATTCTTGATGAAGTTCAGTGTCTCCCTACTCACCTACTAGCTCCTATTTTGAGTGTCTTGAGGGAGCTTGTGGACCACTACGGCGTCTCCGTGATCCTTTGTACGGCAACACAGCCTTCTCTTTCGTCGAAGACTTATCTGCAGGGCTTAGATGACGTGCTGGAAATCGTTGAGTCTCCTGAGGTCAACTTTCAGAAGCTTAAGAGGGTTGATTTTGAAGTTCCGGAGAAGCCCTGGGACTGGACTCGCGTGGCGCAAGAAGTCGAAAATCAGGCCCAAGTGCTGGCCATCTGTAACACAAAGCAGGATGCCATGGCTTTACTCGATGAAATCGAGAGTGAGGTATTCCACCTGTCCACCCAACTCTGTGGAGCGCACCGCGATCAAGTCTTGCAAGAAGTTAAAAGACGACTCAAAGCGGGTGAGACTTGCCGCCTCGTTTCGACTCAGGTCGTTGAAGCTGGTGTTGATCTCGATTTTCCAACGGTACTTCGCGCCATGGGTCCACTCGATCGGATCGTGCAGGCGGCCGGACGATGTAACCGTGAAGCTTCGATGGCAAAGGGCCGAGTTGTCATTT
>CAZVVF010000447.1:3165-4527 GCA_964630575.1 uncultured Burkholderiales bacterium
GAAACACCAAGCGCATTGCCGAGTGGTATGTACCAGACTGGGACCGACCACGCCCGCCAGTTTTTGAAATCGGGTGCGAACCTTCATAACCCAGAGGTCTTCCAAGAGTATTTCGAAAAAGTCTTCCAGCTCGTGAATCTAGACGAGAAAGAAGTTCAAAAGTATCGAAAGGCTTTTGACTTTCCGGAAGTGCAAAAGCGTTTCAAGCTTATTGATGACAATATGGTGGGGGTCGTAGTGCGACCAAAAGGGCACGAGGAAAAGGTAGCGGAGCTTCTCAAGAGGCTGCGTTTAAAGGCGGGGTCACCTCGCCTGCTCCACCGAGTTATGAGGCCTTTTACGGTAAATCTTCGTCGTAGCCATTTTCAAAAGGCTGAATCCGATGGGCTCGTGCGTCCTGCATCGGCCTCGTTGTGGGAATGGCTAGGAGCTTACGATTCTATTCGTGGGCTACTGGACAAAGGCCCTGAACCTGAAAGTTTGATTTTTTAGATTAAGAAAGGATGGACAGAGAGTGCACCCCCCGTTAGAGGTTAAAGTTTCAGGAGATTTCGCTTGCTTTACCCGCCCTGAGATGAAAGTTGAAAGGGTTAGCTATCCGGTAATGACTCCGTCAGCGGCTCGAGGCGTCTTAGAGGCGATCTTCTGGAAACCTGAATTTTCTTGGATGGTCGAAGAGATTCGAGTGCTAAGACCGATTCGACATTTCTCAATCTTGAGAAACGAAGTGAATTCCGTAGCCTCAGACCGCGCCGCAAAAGGCTGGATGAAGAATGGCGGAGGTTTCTTCAGTGATGAGGACCGTGCCCAGCGCCACACCCTGGGCTTGCGTGATGTTTCCTACATCATTCGAAGCCGGATCCGTTTGCGGAGCCACGCAACGGATAACCCTGCCAAGTACCGAGACCAGTTCCGAAGACGTGTTCAGAGAGGGCAGTGTTTTCAGCAACCCTATCTGGGTTGCCGTGAGTTTGTCGCTCGATTTGAGCCGCCTACGGGTGAGGAGAAGAGCATTGAGTTCTCCGATGAACTCGGCCTCATGCTGTTTGATATGAACTACGATGAACAAGGCCGGGGAGAGCCGATCTTTTTTCGAGCCAAAATCGATGGGGGTGTTGTGCACGTTCCCGAGAGCCTCTATCAGTCGGGAGGCCGAAGATGCTCCTGAACCGCTTAAAGGCTTATGCAGAAAGGCTGGACACGGCGCCAACCGGCTACAAAAAAACTAGAATCCGATGGTTCATCGACCTAGACAAACACGGCCGTTTTCTGGGTTTTGTGTCAACGGCGAATAGCGAAGACAAAAGCGACCGAGGCAAAGAGTTCTTTGCGCCCCATATCGGGCGTACATCTGGGGTGAAG
>CAZVVF010000448.1:0-4527 GCA_964630575.1 uncultured Burkholderiales bacterium
CACGGGGGTTCTCGTGGTGCTGTCTGGGCGTGAACACCTGCTTCGCATCGATACCCGTTGGTCGGAATGGCAGCACGCCACCAAGAACATCACGCTGGGCTCTTTTGATAGAGCCACGGCTGGAGCCTATCTGGAGAGTCTTCAGGTAGCACCAGAGCGCCGTGACACCCTCTACGAATGGACCGATGGGTTGCCGCTCTTTCTTTCGCTGGCCACAAATTTTACCGATCAGGACCAATCGGTCGCGATCCTGGCGACCCGCGTGCTGGAGGAGATCTCAGCCGAACACCACGCTGACTTTTTGAAGGCCTCGGTGTTGGATAGTTTCGAGCGTCCGCTCCTGGAGGCGCTCTTTGAGGACAAGAGCGAAGCGGAGTTAGACGCCACGGCACAGCTTTTGGGGAGAGCCACGTTCACCATCGCGAGCGATTCCAAGCGGGCTTTCTTGGGTCCGGTCCGCAAGATTTTGAGACGCGCTTTAGTCCTTGAAGTGGGCGATAAGCGGGTCGAAGAGCTGGAGTCATTGGTTCGAGGAGTTTAGAAACTTTAGTCCTGGTGCAAAAGACCTATGAGGGACCATCACTTTGGTTCTCACACTAGCGGGGGGGAAATGGCGAAGTGTGGCATGCGTTCACAAAACTTCGATCCGATCACCCCCTGGTTTAAAATTAATTTGAGGTGATTTATGAAAACACAGCCGATTCCACAAGGTATCAGCATTATGACTCCCCACTTGGTCGTCAAAAACGCCGCCAAAGCTATCGACTTTTACAAGTCGGTCTTTTGCGCCGATGAGATGTACCGAATGATGACTCCAGATGGCAAGAAGATCATGCACGCTTGCCTCACCATCGCCGGGCAAACGGTCTTCGTGGCCGATGCCCAGAAGGGTATGAAAGCACCTGGTAAGGCCGGGAGCTTTCTCTGTATGCACCTTTATGTTGGTGACGTGGACAAAGTTCACACGCGCGCTCTGGAGAGCGGTGCCACGGAAGTGACCAAACCCGAGAATGCCTTCTGGGGCGACCGCTTCAGCAAAATCCTTGATCCCATGGGCATCCACTGGTCTCTGGCGACCCACATCGAAGATGTCTCCCCCGAGGAGATGAGCAAGCGCGCTGAAGACATGATGAAAGCGGCTAAGAAGAAATAGACGTTTCTTCTTATCTCAGGCAAGGTCACCTAAGGGTGGCCTTTTTTGATCCGAGGCGCAGGTTGCTCTCGGAGTGTGGGAACTCTAAGGTAGAAGTTGTGTTGAACCTATGTATGCTAAAGAGACTTCTCTTGATTCTGCTGGCGGTGACGGCCAGCTGTTGGGCCCAGCCCACCGTGACGATCGGTCAGATACAGTGGTACACGGACTACGACGAAGCTCTCGTTGTGGCGCGCCAGCAGAACAAACCCTTGTGGTTGCACTTTGGGGAAAACCCCGGCTGAGCGGGTTGCCGGTCCTTCGCGAGCGGTCCGCTCTGCGACACGAGAGTTGTTGAACAAGCCAAGAGCTTTGTTCCGGTTTTTATCGACACCCTGCAAGACTCGGTTACAACAGAGAGGTTCGGCGAGAATTTTGGGAGCTATCCGGTTTTGAGAATCCACGACCTCAGCGGACAGGATATTGGAGGACGAATCGACACCAATCTTACCGCTGGTATTACCTCGGGCACCGATATCACGGATCAGTTCGCCAAAGCCTTGGCAAAATTCGAGGCCACACGTCGCTAATCAAAAACGGCTTTTCTGATCTCGTGGTCAAAGTTGATCTTGGGGTTCTTCCACATCCAAACCAGGGTATTACCGTCGTCGGAAAGAGTCGGAAATGAGTTGAGACCCTCCTCATCGGAGGCCACGATCTTCTCTTCATCGCCTCGCTTCCAGTGGAGTTCAGAGATCAGTTGCCCGGCTTCGTTAAAGTCTCGGGAGACCCAGGCTGCGGTGCTTCCGTCTTGGGAGAGTTGGACCTGACCTGCTAGATAGGCTTCGTCGAGTTTCTCTTTGACACCGGTGTTCAGGTTCCAGGACCAAACTTGGGCAGGCGCGGCCCCTTCTTTTTCGACCCAGGCCAAGAGGGAGCCGTCCTGATTGGTATCAAAGCTCTGCTTTTGGATGGCCCTGGGGGGGTCTTCCGTCTCGTAGAGAACAGGCTTCTCGCTGCCATCTGCCTCTTGCATCCATACCTCGTTGGGAAGACGCCCATTGGTCGGCAGTTTCAAATAGAAGACGCGATTCCCGTCGCCAGAGATCTCCGGCAAGCCCGAGGAGACTCCCTGGGGGCTGAGCTGTTTGACGCCCCCTTTTTCGGTCCACTCACTCACTGTTCTGATCCGTGGCGCGTGGCGTGGCCAGTAGTCTGCGACCACGCGACTTCCATCGCTAGAGAGGGCAAAATCGGTGCTCATACCGTCGCTGTCGATGATGATCTCAGGGTCCGATTCGCCAATCTTTTGGCGAGCGATATCCCAGTCCCAATCCTTGCCGCCGTGGCGTTCGAAGACGCACACCGACCCGTCGTAGTTGAGCGCGGGCTTCTTCACGGCCAGACCGTCGTCGGTGAGCAGGGTGGGCTCTTCGCCCTCGCGCTGGATTCCGATCTCCGAGACACCGGGTTTGGGCAGATCCCGCCAGGCAATAACTTTGCCGTTGCCGGATACGCTGGGTTGATAGACTTGGCCACGTTTCACTACAGAATACATAAAAGGTTCTCCAGGTTGTTCCTATGGTATCGGTAGTGAGATAGAAGAAGAGTTGGTGACTCACCGAGCTTACGCGGTCAGCGTCAAGAGAATGTCAAATCTGACTTGGGCCTTTTGTCGTAGCAGGCCGGTCGAACGCTTTCTGAGAATGGCTGCTCTCATATGAGCACAACAATTAGAGCCTTAGAACCTGTATCCGTGTGGAACTTTTTTTCCGACCTCAACGCTGTTCCTCGACCCTCCAAGAAGGAGGAGAGAGTCATCGCTTTCATGATGGACTTTGGACGAAGCTTGGGGCTCGAGACGACTCGCGATGAAGTCGGCAACGTCTTGATCAAGAAGCCGGCAACAGCCGGGCGCGAAGACCACCCGACCCTGGCCCTTCAATCGCATCTGGACATGGTTCATCAGAAGAACTCAGAGACCACCTTCGATTTTTCTCAAGAAGGGATCCGAATGTCGGTGGAGGGGGACTGGGTCAAGGCCGAGGGAACCACTCTGGGCGCGGACAATGGAATAGGTGTGGCCTACGCCATGGCTATTCTGGCCTCCAAGGACCTTCCACACCCTCCTCTAGAGGCACTCTTTACCATCGATGAAGAAACCGGTATGACGGGAGCCAAGGGATTGAAGGGTGGCCTGATGTCGGCCAACTATCTCCTCAACCTCGATACCGAAGACGACAAGGAATTGTGTATCGGTTGCGCCGGGGGCGTGGATGTCGTGGGCAACGTTGGGTACTCTCTCGAGGATGCTCCCGAAGGCTCGGCGTCGCTCGAGATCACTCTGGGCGGACTGACCGGAGGGCACTCTGGAATGGAGATTCATCTGGGTCGGGCCAATGCCAACAAGCTCATGAACCGAGCGCTTCGCCATCTGTCGCAGATTTGTGAATTGCGCCTTGTTGAGCTCGACGGGGGAGGTTTGCGCAATGCCATTCCGCGCGAGTCGAGAGCCTTGGTGGCAGTTCCCGAGCAACGCCTGGAAGCCTTGATGGAAGCACTGAAGTCTCTCGAATCCGTATTTTCGAACGAGTATCAAAGTACCGATTCGAGCTTGCGTCTGTCCGCTACCATCGCTTCGGAATCCTACACCCAGAAGACAGCGAGCCTCTCCTTTACTGAGAACTTTCTGCGAACCGTTTACACTATTCCAAACGGAATCTATCGATTGAGTCCAGACGTCGAAGGTCTGGTTCAGACGTCGAGCAACCTGGCACGGATCTTGCTCAAAGATGGATCCTGCCATTTGGCCTGCTTGGTGAGGGGATCGGTGGACACCGAGAAGCTCGACATGAGCGAGGCCATAACCTGTGCGCTGGAACAGCTCGGGGCAGAGGTTCAGCAGCAGGGCGAGTATCCGGGCTGGGCTCCCAAACCCGACTCGGAAGTCCTCAAGGTGATGCGCGAGATCTACTCCGGCCTCTTTGGGGTGGAGCCTCACGTGATGGCTTGCCACGCTGGCCTGGAGTGCGGGATCCTGGGACAGAACTAGCCAGACATGGAGATGATCTCGTTTGGACCGAACATTCGTGGCGCTCACTCACCAGATGAGAGAGTCCAAGTGAGTTCGGTGCAAAAGGTTTGGACTCTGCTGACTGAAACGCTCGCCAAATTGTGAACTTTGGACTGCTCACGGAGGAGGCTTTCTTCAAGCACAAGACCCTCCAACACGTGGAGCGTCCGGAGCGTCTCGCTGCTATTGATCAGGCTCTCGATAGGGCCGGACTCGGCCCGAGTCTAGAGCCTGTTCAGGCCCGGCTGGCAACCGATGAAGAACTGTTGCTCTGTCATCGCCGTGAGGTTCTCGAGGCGATCGCTGAGCTGAGCGAGAGGGG
>CAZVVF010000449.1:0-4525 GCA_964630575.1 uncultured Burkholderiales bacterium
GCCAAGTCGCTCCAGCGTTGCTGGAGGTTTGCCTGGCTCTCTCTCTGGAACGGAGTCGCCGTCTCGGTCAGGGCGCCGAGTCGTGCCCGACCGAGATCTCTAATACTCATTGTCCTTCAAGACTTCGAGAAGCTCTAAGGCTGCCTTGGGGATGACAGTCCCCGGCCCGAAGACGGCCACGCAGCCGGCCGCTTTGAGCTCGTCGTAGTCGCTATGGGGGATCACTCCGCCAGCAAGGACCTTGATGTCGTCGGCGCCTTCGGCATGGAGGGCCTGGATCAACTGGGGTACTAACGTCTTGTGCCCCCCAGCCAAGGTGGACGCACCGACCAGATGAACATCGTTGTCGATAGCCTGACGAGCGACTTCTTCGGGTGTTTGAAAGAGCGGACCGAGGTCCACATCAAAGCCCAAATCTGCGAAGGCGGCGGCGATAACTTTGGCTCCACGGTCGTGGCCGTCTTGCCCCATCTTGGCCACCAGAATTCGAGGGCGACGCCCCACTCTCTCGGCGAACTCAGCCGTCGCTTTGATACACTCTTGAACCATAGGAACCGAACCACTCTCTTGCAGGTAGACCCCAGACAGCGCGGCAGGCGTTGCCTTGTGGCGTCCAAACACTTTTTCTAGGGCGTCAGAAATTTCTCCCACCGTAGCTCCGACTCTGGCCGCATCTACCGAGAGGGCGAGCAGGTTGGCATCGGGGTCCTCGGCACCGCGGGTCAAAGCGTGGAGACTGTCCTGGACTCTCTCTCCATCTCGCTTCTCTCTGAGTCGCTCAAGCCGGGCGATTTGGGATTCCCTGACCGATCGGTTGTCCACTTCGAGGACTTGGAAAGGCTGGGCTTTGTCGGGGGAGCGGAATCGGTTGACGCCGACGATCACATCCTTTCCGCTGTCGATGCGAGCCTGCTTGCGAGTGGCTGCCTCCTCGATCTTTTGCTGTGGGAGTCCTTGGGCTATGGCATCGGCCATACCCTGAGCCTCTTCGATCTCCTTGATGTGGGATTTGGCCCGAACGATCAGCTCGTGGGTCAGACGCTCCACATAGATAGACCCTCCAAAGGGGTCTACGGTTTTGCAGAGATCGGTTTGCTGGGCCAACATGATTTGGGTGTTTCGGGCGATGCGCGCTGAGTATTCACTGGGTAGAGCGATGGCTTCGTCCAGAGCGTTGGTATGGAGCGATTGGGTTCCACCCAAAACAGCGGCCATCGCCTCCAAGGTGGTGCGTGCCACATTGTTGCGAGGGTCTTGCTCGGTGAGCGACCATCCCGAGGTCTGGCAGTGAGTTCGCAGCATACGGCTCTTGTTGTTTTGGGGATTGAATTCCCCCATCAGTTCCGACCACAGGTACCGGGCTGCCCTCAATTTGGCAATTTCGGTGAAGAACCTCATCCCTATGCCAAAGAAGAAGGAGAGGCGAGGAGCAAAGTCGTCGACCTTGAGGCCGGAGGCGACTCCGGTTCTGACGTACTCGATCCCGTCGGCTAGAGTGTAGGCGAGTTCGAGGTCGGCGGTGGCACCGGCCTCTTGCATGTGATATCCCGAGATCGAAATACTGTTGAAACGGGGCATTTCTTGGGAGGTGTAGGCAAAAATATCACTGATGATCCTGAGGCTTGGTTTAGGGGGGTAGATGTAGGTGTTGCGAACCATGAACTCTTTGAGGATGTCGTTTTGAATGGTGCCGGTGAGGTGTTTTCGGTCGACGCCTTGCTCTTCACCGGAGACCACAAAAAGGGCCAAGACGGGAAGGACGGCACCATTCATGGTCATGGAGACGCTCATCTTGTCGAGCGGGATGCCGTCGAAAAGGATCCTCATATCTTCGATGCTGTCGACGGCCACACCGGCTTTGCCCACATCTCCTACCACTCGTGGGTGGTCGCTGTCGTAGCCTCGGTGAGTGGCGAGGTCAAAAGCGATAGACAATCCTTTTTGGCCAGCGGCGAGGTTGTCCCGATAGAACTTGTTGGACTTCTCGGCTGTTGAGAAACCCGCGTATTGGCGGATTGTCCACGGTCGACCCGTGTACATGGAAGGGTAAGGCCCGCGTGTAAAGGGAGGGAACCCCGGAAAGGTTCCTTGGTGAGGGAAGGGCCGTTGGGACTCGGTTGTGCTCGTGCTCATAGCTCGAAATTGGCTGTGACCGTCTAGCTACCTGCTGGAGTCACAACGTTGACCAATTCTTCTCCATTCTCGTAGCGGACGAGATTGTGGTGGAAGAGCTTTGCGAAGCGCAGCGGGAAATCGTGGACCTGGTCGGCGCAGTGCGGGGTCAAGAGGACCTTGGGGTGAGACCAGAGGGGCGAATCGGTCGGTAGGGGTTCCCGCTCGGTCACGTCTAGCCAAACTCCCCCTAGATGGTCGCGGTGGAGAGACTCGAGTAGGGCCTGATTGTCTATCACAGCACCTCGGGAACCGTTGAGCAGAAGACAGTGAGCCGGAAGAGAGGCGATCTCGCTGGGGCCCAAGAGGTGATGAGTCTCAGGTGTGAGGGGAACGTTCAGACTCAGAACATCGGCCTCTGGCCAAATGTCGGCCAGCGCCGAAACGGGATAGCCAGCGTCCCAGGCTCGGCCAGAAGGTTGAACCTGGGACCAGCTTTTTCTAACCGCCCACACCGTCATGCCAAAGGCTTTGGCTCGTTGGGCGAGTTCTGTACCCGTTCTGCCAAGGCCCACTATCACCATGGTCTTACCTTGTAGGGTTTCGAATCGGGTGGGGCTCCAGGTTCGCTCGCTCTGCTGCTGATTCAAGGTCCTCATACCGGTGGAAAGGCAGAGCAGAGCCGCCATCGCCCTTTCGGCGTGGAACGGTGCGAGGCAGCCGACGGAGTTGGAGACCCTCACCCGCGAAGGGTCCCAAGCTCCCAGGTGGTCGGTACCCGAGCCGCCGACGTGGAACCATTTCACCGTAGGCCACAGCAGAGCTCGTCGGTGAGACTCACCTGGAAAGTCGGAGTGTTTGATGGAGAGAACGACCTCAGGCTGGGCTTGTTCGAGAGCGGGTTGAACCTCGGATGGCTCCCTGGCCCAGAACAGTTGATGCCCGGCGGTCACCTGGTTGAGCCAGAGCTTGAAGTCGTCGGGTTTGTCGTGAAGGATGAGGATTCTCAATGGTCTGCCTTCTGTTCCAAAGGGTGCCGCCAACAAAACTCGGAACCGGATGGACCGCTTCTCGTGAGTTCCACCTTTCCACCGAGACTCTCGGCCAACCTTCGGCTCAGGGCCAGTCCCAGTCCGGTCCCTTCAATCCCGTCGCTGCCCGGTCCCCGAGAAAACTCACGAAATAGGGAGGCTCGAAACTCGGGGTCAATGCCAACTCCGGTGTCGGAGACGATGAGTAGGGCCGAGTCCTGGTCGATACAGACACGGACGGTTACGCCCCCTCTCTGGGTGAACTTTATGGCGTTGGAGACGAGGTTGCGACAGATCTGACGCCCCCGCTGGTGGTCCAGGGTGACCATCACCGGTCGCTCGGGCACCTCGAGCTGAAGCTTCAGTCCCTTTTTCTCGCTCAGGGGACTCAGTTCGTCGGTGACCTCGGTCACCAACAGACTCAGATCGAGGGACTCTCGTTGGAATGGCAGGGTCCGGTTTCGCAGCTGCGAGAGAGTCAGCAGGGCCTCAACCTGCAGCAGCAAACCGTCGGCGTTGCGATGAATCACGGCAACACTCTCGAGTTGGGCTGGTGTGAGGTCGCCCTTTAAGCCGTCCTCTAGCATCTGGCAAAATCCGAGAATAACGGTGAGGGGGGTTCTCAACTCATGGCTGGTGGTGGCGAAGATCATCTCTTTGGCCGCCAGGGCCTGCTTGAGTTCGCTCTCTCGCAAAAGCAGTTTTCGGCTCATCTCATTGAAGCTCTGGGCGAGCTCTGCGATCTCGGCTTCGGCTGGGACCGGCACGGTGACTCCAGGTTCGCCACGCGCCACCGCTCTCACCCCTTGGAGCAGTTGAGCGATGGGCCGATTCACGTAGCGGGCCAAGAGCGTGGCCAGAAGATAGAAGAAGATGAAACTCGCCAGCAAACCCAAGATCTGGCGTCCCGGAGCCGGCTTGAGGATGCGATTGGCCTCCCAAACGGTCAAAGGTCGGCGGCTGACCAAGCAGTAGCCGCTGTTTCCAATCTCCACGGCTACGGCCTCACCGATGGCGGAGGAATCACAGGTCTGTAGCTCCACCTGTTTGGCTCGCTCGGAGCGCAGGAGCGAAGGCCACTCTGAGGCGGGTTGGTCCTGGAGGCTCTGAGCCAGGTCGTTGAGACGGTTCCTCTCGGCCAGTTCAACGACTCGTTGAGCCGCGACCGGGGTCAAGAAC
This sequence comes from uncultured Burkholderiales bacterium, assembly GCA_964630575.1. Lineage (GTDB taxonomy): Bacteria > Vulcanimicrobiota > Xenobia > Xenobiales > JADMJV01 > JAEXNA01. The sequence goes on from CAZVVF010000449.1 coordinate 4,323, forward strand.
GTGGTCAACAGAAGGAGGGTGAAGAGGCTCGCGGTGACGATGAGTCCCAACGACACGAACCAGAATCGATTGCGCAGTGTGACGCGATTTGGGGAATGGCTCTTATTCAAAGCGATAACCCACGCCCCAAACGCTGACGATGGGCCGAAGAGTCTCCTCGGCGGATTTGAGCTTGGCCCGAATTCCTCGTATGTGGGCATCCA
>CAZVVF010000450.1:0-4524 GCA_964630575.1 uncultured Burkholderiales bacterium
CACGACTGCCGCGCCGGATTCTTGCGCATCGCGGCGCGAGATTTCTGGCACCGACAGAGCCAGGGCAAATACGATAGGGTCTTTAGCCATGGATTTTATCATCTCTTGGCTCAGAGCGTTGGCCACCGACAACCCAACGAAAACATCCGCACCGCAAATCATGGTCTTGAGGTCGCCCTTTTTGTCGTGGGGATTGGTAAGCCGAGCGATCTCGGACTTCATCCAGTTGAGACCTTCGGTGCGACGGTAGTAGAGAGCGCCGTTGCGGTCTAAGACTTTCAGGTCGCCGACTCCCAGGCGATGCAGAAGGTGGGCCGTGGCGATACCCGCAGCCCCGGCACCATTGATCACAACAGAGACCTCTTCGAGCTTCTTGCCCACCGCTTTGAGCGCATTCAAAAGACCCGCCATCACCGCCACCGCTGTGCCTTGTTGGTCGGTGTGAAAGATTGGGAGACTGACGGCACGACGACACTGCTCCTCTATCGCAAAACAACGAGGCGCCGAGATATCTTCCAGGTGAATCCCACCGAAAGTCGGAGAGAGATAGCGGATCGTTTCCACAAACTCGTCCACGTCTCGGGTGTCTATGGCGATCGGTATCGCGTCGATCCCGGCGAAGGTCTTCAGAAAGACGCTCTTCGCTTCTAGCATAGGAACCGAGGCCAGCGCCCCCACATCTCCCAGGCCATAGACGCTCGAACCATCGGTGACCAGGGCCACGGTGTTACCACGGATGGTGTAGTCGAAGGATTTTAGGCGGTCAGCATTGATCCGGCGGCAAGGTTCTGCCACGCCTGGAGTGTAGACCACACTCAGGGCCGCTTTGTCGCGAACGGGGACCTTGGGCTCGATACCGATCAATCCTCGGTATTTACGTCTGTAATCAATGCCATTGAAAGAACTCATGACCTGTGATTCGCGGAGTCGCCCACCGCTCTCCTAGTATCCAGAAGAGAAAGTTTGCCGATCGATCGGAATTTCAACCGGCCCAAGGCCGTTCGCTCTGATCACGGGCCACCATGACCCTAGCCTCAGTCTAGAGCCGCAGACTGTTTTTGTTTCGCTCGGCGTTGAGCAAAAGAACTTCCAGTTCCTGAGTGATGGCTTCCTGACGGTTCCGGTTCTGCTTCTTTTTCAGAAGCTCCAGCTTCGTTTCGAGATGCTGAACGGCGCTCTCCAAGTGCTGAAGTCGGCGTTGATTCTCGAAGAGGAAGGCGTTTAGGGTGTGCAGGTGGAGCGCTTCCACGAGGTGCTGTTGACTCAGTCGCTCCCACAGCGCTTGAGGGCTCAGGTAGAGGTCCATGGCGTAGGCCGGTTCCCTGTACCAATCGGGAGGCTCGGGTGGCTCCAGAGGGAGGTCCCTAACACCGCTGGAGTCTTGATAGACAACGCGCCAACTCATAGGTTCGTGATCGGCCATTTCGGTGAGAATGTGCTCTACCGAGGGGTCGATGTCTTCGGTCACGCTCAAGCCGGCCAGCCGAGAACCTTCGACACTCTCTTCCACGCGCTCTGCCAGGCGTGTGCCGATGAGCAACAGTGGCCCCGTATGAGCCGAGGCGACGTCATCGATCACGCCGTTGAGGTCCCCACAAAAACCTCGTTCTGAACCGATGGCGATCAAACCGCTGGTCTCGCTGGTCGAGCTCTTCAGAAGAAGCCTCGGGTGGTGGGCACGAAGGTTCCAACTCGCGATCTGGATGTTGTCCAAAAGGGCGCTCTGGCGAGCGATCACGGGAGTCAGCTTGCGAGTCTCGATCAGGGCCATGGTCTTGAGGCTCTCCATGATCTCCTTGATCTCAGTCAGGCTCTGGTGCTTGCGACGTAGAGTTCCGCTCTGACTCACGACCCCTGACCTGTGAGCTCTTTCAGCCAGCTGACCCACTATGTCCGGTCACTCTCCAACGAGAGCCCCCCCTCGCTGAGGTCCCGATGGAGTCGCTCAAGAAAGTCGCCGAGGTCCTCGCTGTTGAGTTTGTCCAGCAAGCCTTCGTTAAAGGCGATCATCCAAGCCAATTGAAACTCCGGGGCGCGAGGAGCGTGGCGTTCCTGACGGAGTATGGTTCGCAGAACCTTACCGCGATCCAGTTGGAGCTTCATAGTCGCCTCCACCCTGGCTCCAAAGCGCGTGAAGACTTCCAGTTCCAAAAACTGTAGGTAATCGAGCTTCATCCGCCCGGCCTCGGCCTTGATCCTGGGGTGCTGAGCCTTGCCGCCTATACGAGAGACCGAACGGGCGATATCGATAGCCGGGCGAAACCCAGCGGCGAACAGATCGCGGTCAAGAATGATCTGGCCATCGGTAATGGAGATGAGATTGGTGGGAATGTAGGTGGCGATCTCCCCTTGCTGTGTCTCGGCGATCGGCAGAGCCGTCAGACTTGCTCCCCCCGCTTCGGCGTTGAGGCAGGTCGCTCGCTCCAGCAGACGAGCGTGAAGGTAAAAGATATCACCTGGATAGGCCTCCCGACCGGGGGGACGTCGAAAGAGTAGAGACAACTCTCGATAGGCCCTGGCGTGGGTGGAGAGGTCGTCGTAAACGACCAAGGTGTGATTTCCCCGAGCCATGAACCCTTCGGCGATGGCGCACCCAGCAAAAGGGGCAAGATAGATAAGACCCGGAAGAGTACTGGCCTCAGCCACGACCACGACGGTGTGCTCGCTGGCCCCAAACTTCTCCAGCATTCCCATGATAGAAACGGCCGCCGACTTCTTTTGCCCGATCAAAACGTAGACACAGATCACGCCCTGACCCTTTTGATTGAGCACTGTGTCTATGGCGATCGAACTGCGGCCCAGCCCTTCGTCTCCCACGATAAGCTGCCGCTGACCGCGCCCGACCGGCAGCATGGTATCAATGCTCTTGATCCCGGTGTAGAGAGGCTCGTGAACAAAGTCGCGCTTGAGAAGACTCGGAGAGTCAGTCTCCAGTGGCATCCGACTCGCACAGTTGGGGTCCTCTTTCCCATCTAGGGCAACTCCACGAGAATCCACGACTCTGCCCAAGAGCTCGGGTCCACTGGGAATAGACATCTCTATTCCGGTGAGCGAACCGCTCGTTCCGGCTGCGAAGGCGGAGGTTTGTTGAACGAGCACAACCCCGACCCTCTCCCGCTCCAAATGGAAAACGAACCCCTCGCTCCCGTCGGAAAAACGAACGGACTCATTGATAGCGGCCGAGGGCAGACCGGAAACCCAAGCGATGCCATCTCCTACACTCGACACAACTCCCGTCTCGGATTTGCGCGGTGAGAGGGTGTAGGACTCAAGCCAGGTCGCTTCACGACCCATGGGGCCTTTATCCGGCATGGCGAAAAGCTTCCTCGAACAGTTGGAATTCATCTCTCAAGTTCAGCGACACCTTGTGACCCTCACCTTGGATTTCGATTCCGGCCCCTAGTTCCGGCTTCACCAGAAAGGTAGTCCCCTCTCCTAGTATTGATACCAGAGCCTCACCGTGCTCTGTATCTAGGGAAAAAGCAGACGACACAACCGGGCTTTGACCTCGAACATCGTCCAGAAGTCTCGGAGTGCGTTGAAACTCTTCGAGAGCGAGATCGACCAGGAGTTTTTCGGTTTCCGAGCGACTCAGGCGTGTGAGCACCGCGGCAAGAAAGTGCCTAGCCTGAGCGAGAGCTTGAGTCTCCATATCACGCTTGACAGATTCGCTCTCCAGCAAGCTCAAGGCCCTTCTCTTCTCTATCTCTTTTTCCAGGTCACGATTCATCAGGCGGCTGAGTTCGATCCTCTGCACCTTGATCTCACGCTCCAACTCAAGGCGGGCCTGCTTCTTTTCATTCTCCCAAGTCTCCAGTCGATTCTCGTAGCTTTCCCGAAGCTCTCGGGCTTCAGCATTTTGGGCTTGGGCCAGTGTTATCTGCTCATTAACTTCCTTCTCTCTCGCTTCTATGACATCTAGGATGGGCTTATAAAACCAATGCTTCATGATAGCCACGAGAACTAGAAAGTTGATGAATTCTAGTAGGAATGTCGTAGGATCGAGATTCAACTTACTGCCCCTGCAAAACGGCTAGGAGGGGGTTCCTAAAGAGCACGATCAAAACGACCACAAGGCAGTATATCGCCAGCGATTCGATCATAGCCAAGCCGATAAAGAGCAGTCGAGAAATGTCTTTTTCTGCCTCTGGTTGACGACCCACCGCATCCAGGGCCTTATAGATGGCAGCCCCCATAGCCAGCGCCGGCCCAAAAACTCCCAACGAAATGGCAAAGAGCGCCATAAACGTCGAGCCCATGGCGAACATTCCAGTTTCACTCATTCTTAGTATCCTCTCTATTCTGATTCTGAATTCCGCTAGAAATGTACACGAGTGCTAGCGTTCCAAAAATATAGGCCTGCACGAGAGCCTCAATGATGTGCAACATAAGGATCGGAAGGGGCACGAGAAACCCGGCCACGCTCAGTACCAATAAGGCCGTCATCTCCAGGCTCATCATGTTTCCGAAAAGACGAATGGCCAAAGCCAGTGTCCGCGAGAGCTCCCCCATGATATGGAAAGG
>CAZVVF010000451.1:0-4522 GCA_964630575.1 uncultured Burkholderiales bacterium
GGCTGCTGATGTCTATCGATTCATCTAGTCTGGCTCGCATGGCTTTGGGTTCGGATCCAGAGGCCAGGGTCCTCGCCGGAGAGATCAATTGTGGGCCCCGAGTGTCGCGGTCGGCGGCAAAACTCACTGGGGAGGTCCCAGGAGTTAGGCGACAGCAGAAGAACGGCCCTCTCTGATGTCACGACCTAAATCCGTAAACATACATGACGATGGAACTCTCGCGATCTCTTGGATGGATGGTACAACGACCCGGCACTCCATGAGCCAACTGCGCCGAGAATGCCCTTGTGCGAACTGCCGTATCGAGAGAGAGAAACTGGCCAAGCCAGGCCCTGTTCTGAGAGTTCTCGATGCCTCCACGCCTGCTCTAAAGGAGGCTCAGGTCTTGGAATTCTCTCCTGTTGGGCGCTACGCTTTGGCTTTTGTCTTCAATGACGGGCACAGCACAGGTATCTACACATTCGATTTTCTCAAGGAAACAGCCCTTCCGAGCTAGTCTTCCTTGAGGGCAAGTTTGTTAACAGCTTGTTTCGGGATTTTTTTTTCAGGTTTTTTTGGGACCTCATCTGTAGTCTAAGGACAATCGATACGAGGAGCACCACTCAAATGGACCAGATACGTTTTACAAGTCTTCATAACAAACCCACCGCACTCGGACAGTCGTTCGTGTCCGGAATGGCCACGGAGCCTTCTCCCACGAACCCTACGGCCAATCAGGGAGTAGACGAATTCGTCTTCGACCCGTCCAATGGAACCTTCGCTTCCTTCCAAGAGCCAGTCTCTCTGTCGTCTCTCTTAAACGACAACAATCGCTCGTACAGTTTCATCGTCTAAATCACTCCGGCCGCCCTCGCGTGCGGCCCTCGTAGAGAGAAAAAGGTCGCTCGAGCGGTCTTTTTTTGTTTCAGAAGAGCTTCTCTCCAGCCGCTCCAGGGCCGTCTTGCCGGGGCCGCAAAGGAAGTTGAGGCTCGAGAGCACAACCTTTAGAACCGTGGAGATCAATGAGGGAAAGTTGGCCATTCTTCAGGCCTTCTATCAGTTGGCCTGGGCCGGAGGTAAGGTGGAGCAAGCTGAGGCTGATTTCATCGCCGGGCTGGCCGAGCAGATGGACCTGCCGCTAGGGGTTTGGTTACCCTCTATGGTCATGGGTCTGAGTCGCCCTCCCACAAGCGCCGTCAAGAATCTTTCTGAAGTTCCCATCGACGATGTTGAACGCTATCAGGTGGCCGAGAGGTTTGTTGCGCTGTGTCTCTTGGGGCGGGGACTGAGCGGCGATCAGGCCAACGTTTTGGCGGACCTCTCTATTCAGCTTGGGATTAGAGCCTCAGAACTCGAGGAGATGCGGCGCCGTCTATGTTAGGTTTTCTAAAACCCAGAGGTGAACTGGTCGAACTCGCTGGGCGGCAGGTGGTCTTCTTGGCCGACAAGCCCTACGCACGGGATGCGCAGTTTGAGATCCGACTTTCTTTGCCCGAGCCGTCAGGCCGCAAGTTCGACGTAGACGTGAGAGTTCTGAGCCACAGAGCCGGACCCAACAAACGCTTCGTCACAGTCGCAGTCGTTGAGACCCCGAAGGATTTTCCAGACCTCAAGGGGCGGCCCCTAAGAATGAGCCCCAGAGAGCCGCATCGCTTGACGCTCAAGTCCGGTGAACTTCCCGGCTATCGAGCCGTGACCCACGACCTCAGTGTGGGGGGATTCAAAACCGAACTCGAGGGAGAGCTCGTTCCTGGGGACCAGATCGAGGTGACCTTCGAGTTTGAGGCTCCTTCTGGTTTTACGCTCGACCTCCGGGCCCAGGTTCAGTGGGTTCGAGCCAAGGGCGGTGGACGCTTCGCAACCGGCTTCTCATTTCCCGAACAGGGACCGTATCAAGAGAACTACAACAAGCTCTGCCAGTGGTTTGAGGCGCGCGAAGACGTCGAGGTCAAGAAGCTCTTCAAGAGCATTTCCGTCCAACAGGAGAAGCAGTCCGGCCAACCCAATGCTGCTGCGGAGTCAGCTCCTCCACCTTTGGACAAGGACCTCTCTATCTGCGTCCCTTTCAAGGGCTTTCTCAGAGGGTGGGCTTGGGAGCAGGGTGACGACGTGGTGGTGGTCGTGTTGGAGGATGACAACGGGACCGACCATTGGTTGGAGTTTCCGGGATGTCGTGGAATGCACGCCCGTTGTCGAGACCGAAAGATCCGACTGCAGGGGGTGAAGCTGGTCAGCAACTCCCCTCTCATTGCAGAGTACAGTCGCATCGTGACTTTTGAGTCTCTCTATCACTTTCAATTTTTGGATGACTTTGCTCGGGTATGCTTGGACCTTGTGGCCAATGGCTGTAGGCAGCAGATGCGTGTCGGCAAAGATCTCGCTTGATGGGCTGTACGGCTTCGGGAGACGTTTAGGGCGACCCTAGAAGAGACCAAGAGGGGGCGGATCGGTGGAATCAAAAAGGAGCCTTGTCGGTTAGAACGTAAATGGTGCTTTAGTCCGATTGGACTATTGCTGATTTCGGCCTCGTTAGGGGGCACCTCGGGAGGAATGAGAATGAAAATTTCAGGTAAGAAAATAAGTCGTATGACGCTGGGCGCTGTGGTGCTTGGGCTTTTGGTCTTCGGTTCCCAAGGGGCCTCGGCGCAAGAGACCGACAAGGCCAGGGCGGTCGGCTCGGTGGTGGACATCGACGGGCCGCAGCTCAAGACAAATCGCCTCAAGGAAGAGAAGTGGTACCAGGCCTATCGTACTATGCCAACCCTCTACAAGGAGAGGCTTATCGCCGGGCCGGACACATCGGCTACGATCGAATTTGCTGTGGGGGGGCGCGCCGTCATAGCCCCAGGATCGAAAGTCGAAGTCCTCAATGAAGACGTCCTCAAGATCGAATCAGGAACAGTTTGGGCCAAGTTTGATGGCGAGAAATGGGAAAACGGACCCAAGAAATTCCAAATTCAAACCGCCGGCGGCGTCATGGGCATCGAAGGTACAGAGTTTTTAGTCAAAGAGGATGCCTCCACCGGACAAACACAGCTCGTTGTGGTTGAGGGGACGGTCGGTGTTGATGGTAAGGAGTCCGTGAGCGAGGGCGATTCGGCCTCTTTTAATGAGACGGCCTACAAAGTGGCGAAGTTTGGTGTAGATGCGACCACTCCTTGGGGGCGACGACAGGCCGCTTACGACCTTCTCAACGTGCCCAGTGAGGCCAGATACGTTATGAATCGGGCCCTGTGGTACACGCCGGGGAGAAACATCTTCGGAAGCCACTTCTACGGTCGAAATTACTGGATGGCAAGCACCGCCCTGTACGCCATTCGCAATCCCAAGGGGGCTGCTATCAGCGTGGTCAATCGTCAGACCAGAGGGATCGGTGGAGGACTCGCTGGGATGGCTTTGTCGAAAGCTTGGGAGCCCCCGAAGCCGGTTCGCTCTATCCGCGTGGACGGTGCTACTCCCAAGTTCGACTGGGAGGGTAGCAAGGGGACGGATAAGTATGCCGTCGTAGTCGCCAACGATAGCAAAGGCGAGGACGTCGTGTGGTACGGTGTCACCGAAGGCAAGCGCAGTGAGTTGAGTTACCCTGACTACGGACCAGAGCTGAAGGCGAACCAACGTTACTATCTCTTCGTATCCTCGCTGGATAAAGAAGGCAAGCCAAGAGCTTTTGAGGGGACCAGCCTAAGCGGTGAGACCTCCTTCGTGGCAAAGGGTCACGTTCCGACCTACCAGACCATCGAAAGGGTCGTGGCGCTCGGTTCCACGGAGACGCCGGAAGTGAAATGGAAATCGGTCAAGAAGGCAAACGGCTACAAGGTCAAGATCGAAACCGCTGATGGCACCACTGAGGTGTGGTCAGACGAGTCGATGAAGCCCGAGTACACTTATCCCGAGTCTGCCCGCGCTTTGGAGCCGGGTGACTACAGTGTGACCGTGACCGCTTTCGATGAGACCGGGGTCAAGATGGCCGAATCCCAGCCTGTGACCTTCGCGACCAGTGGATGGAAAGCTATAGGCTTGGAAGGGCCGCCGAGGACCGACACCGAGCAAGAGCAGAAGCCAGAAGCGAGCATCGAGTCGGGTGGTGGCATCCTCTCTTTGTTGAAAGCGGCCTTACGCTAGTCCGTCTCGTCGCTTTTTATGAATTTTTTTAAGAGACTCTCAGGTCGCAGCAAGCAAGCCCTGAGGGTCTTTTTCTTGGCGACGCTCACCACGGTCTTGTTTTGCCAGACCCCCATCTACCGGTCTGCGGAGATGAATTTCTTCGACCTGCGGATGAAGATTTGGACACAAGCCAACAAGGTGGATGAAGCCCCGGTCAGTCTGTTTCGCTATCAAGACAGTACCAGGGCCGCAGGGATCGGGGATGAGGAACTCCTGGGGATTCTCCAGGACATGGAGCGCAACGGGGTTGCCAAGGTCATCCTCTACGACCCTACCATCTTTCAAGATTTTGCCGCTGTGAGGTCAAGGCTGCCCTCCAACGTCACGGTTCTCGATTCTGACGACACCACTGGCTCCATCAAAGACCGAGAGGTCCTCT
>CAZVVF010000452.1:0-4512 GCA_964630575.1 uncultured Burkholderiales bacterium
CTTAGGTGTCGACCAGCCCTCGGTTATGACGGGCCAATCCCTTATAGAGCACTAACCCGCCGAGGCGAGGTCTCTCTGGGAGGCTTTGCTGGAGTGGGCCGTTGGGCTACGACCCTGCGGCCTTTTCGAGGCTCCGGATCACTCGCTCCGAATCACCTTGGCGGTAGCGCTGGGCCATTTCTAGGGCTGTCTTGCCGCTTCGGTCTTTGAGCGAGGCGTCGGCTCCGGCATCGAGCAACACTGTTACGGTGTCGGAGTCTCCCGCCATAGCCGCTCGGTGAAGGGGGGTCTTCCCGTCTGAGCTGGCGCGGTCGACGTTGGCTCCGTGCTCTGAGAGAAGCTTGACGACCTCGTAGTTTCCTTTGGAGGCAGCCAGATAGAGAGCCGTTTCACCACGGCTCCCGATGGCGTCGAGTTTGGCTCCCTTGTCCAGTAGGACCTCGATGACATCGAGGTGTCCGCCCACCGCTGCGTGATGTAGGGCTGTGTAGCCCGAGGCGTCTTTCTGGTAGAGCAGTCGCGGCTCTTGATCGAGGGCTTCCGCCACAGAATCGGCTCGCCCGTCGGCAGCCGATCGGTGGATCGCAGGGGCCTGGCTGGCTTTCGACGGTGTTGTGGAGGGGTTGCTCTGATCGGTGTCTTGGTAGGTGGGACGGTTTTGGCCGGCATCTCGGGTGTTGCGGGCGTCGGACTTCATCTTCTGGGAGCGTACCGAGGCTGGCAGGGTGTGTTGAATGTTGATAGGGGCAACCCCCGGCATCTGGGCCTGGGCTCCCTGTGTGGCAAGAAATAGGGCGACCGTAAGGGTTGCCAGTCTACATTTCATCATCTTCGCATCTCTTCTAATTTCTGCCGAAATTCGGCGTAGAGGGCCTGATCCTTGTCTCGTTGTTGTTCGTCGTTGAGATCGATATGACCGCATTCGAGCCTTGTTTCCAGACGGCACGCCATATCGTTGTACATAACGGCCTGGCGGCCCTGACCTCGGTCGATCGATTCTGATGATAGCTCGCGGAGACACCCGATCATGTCCTCATAGAGGTAGCGTTGTTCTTGGGCGGCGACGAGCTCTCCGAATTCGTCGCATATCCAAGTCTCCTTGATAGGGTCGTGGACGTGCTCTAGCTGTTCGAGTAGGCGTTCGAGTTGCAGGCAGAACAGCCGGGTTCTGGTCAGGGAGGCCTTGGAGGTGTCGATGAATCGGTCGGAGTGCCTCTGGGCTCTATTGCCAAGCCATTTGGCGAGTTCTCTCAGAATTCGCCTGCTCTCCTCGCCGAGTCCGTTCGAAGGTTCTCTAGCGAGGTGGACAGCTATGGCTTTCAACGTTTCAAGCGTTTCGAGTTGCTGCTGTGCCAAAACGTCGTTGTTTACTCCCATGCCCCGAGTTTCGACCTCAAGATCGGCGAACCTTTCAGTCCTTTGCCCCTTGGGGACGAGTTGTTTACAAAAAGTTTACATGAAGTTAGCATTCATGGAGTCGCCAGTAGCGGGTCGGTGACTTATAGTAGAGTCAAAGCAAGGAGGCAATTATATGTTTGGAATGGGTAGTATAGGCAATTTCCTACCGATACTGGGCTCGATAGGCTCAGGATTTTCTGGCGGAGGTTTAATAAGCCTAGGCTTCACTTTGCTTTCGGGCTTGATGACCAACATTGGCTCGCCCAGCAGCAACCCTGGTTTCGAGAACTTCGCGACCCACCCTGGTTTTAGCAACACGAACGCTCACCCGGGATTTGGCTCGATGGGTGGTGGCCCCAACGCTCAGACCGTTGGCGCTATGACAGGCTACTTCGGTGGCGGCTACACGGGTGACAGCTACTCGATCTTGCCGCAAACGCAATCGGGTCAGTATTACTCCAATGCCGGATACAATTACGGCAGCCAAGGGATGAGCTACTCTCCCAACGCCCCGGTTCAATACGGTAGCCAGCAGGGCTACGGCCAGAATATGGGATACCTCAACTTCGGTGGAAACTTCAGCAACTACTCGAACGGTTACCAGAACTACGTTCAGCCTCAAACGCCTTTCTTTCCCTCCTATCAGTCAGGCCAGTCGCAGGCTCAGTACGGCAGTGCTCCTGCGCCCTATCAGCAGAGCTATCAGCCGGTTATGAGTCACTATGGCTTCGGCGCCCCTCAGCAGTATAACCCCGCAGCGACTCTCTACGGACATCAGAGCGGATCCGTTCAGATGAACTACGGCCAGCCCAGCAACATTCCCCAGCACTGCAACCACGGTGGACCACAAGGTGGCCAACCGGTCGTTCACCATCATCACCACTTTCATCTCCACGATCACGATTGCCAGCCGGCCGAAACCAATCCGCCGGTCGTGGACACGCCCGATACCGACTGTGAGCATACGGCAACTCAAACGCCGGTCGCTGAGACCCCCACTTACGGTGGCGGTTCAGAAATGCCCGTTTGCGAAGAGCCACCAGTCGAGGTCGCTTGTGACCCAGAGCCTTCGACCCAGCCTCCTGTGACGAACAACTATGGTCATCACCATCACCATCACCACCACCACAATCACGGCAACATGGGCACAACCCCAGTCGTCGAGACTCCTGTGGTCGACGCTGATTCGACCGTCGCTACGGCGGACATCGCACCAGCCAAGTCACCGTCTAGAATTGTGCGCGACAATCCCGTTGCGGCAACGCAGACGGCTTGGGGTCGCGTTCCTCACGTGAACAATGAAGTCGAGTTCGGACCTGCCTCGAGACAGGTGGCGGACCGCATCACTGGTGGAGACTCGAGCGCCTATCACTTCGGCGGTCGAAACCCCGCCACCAACAGCGATGGAATGGGCCCCGAGCGCAACTCGATTTGGCACGTCTTCCAGCAGAACGAGTCTCTTCGCTTGGACCTCAAATCGGGTAACTTTTACGAGACCAAAGCTGATGGGACACAGGTCAATCGCTTCCACATGTCGGCGGTTGCAAACCTTGAGCGTCAGGCTGGCGGAGACTATGGAATGGGCTACAAGATGGTCGGGGACTTCTTGGCCCAGCGCGACCTAGCCGTTCCTGGTACAAGCCGCTTTACTCCACCTGCGAGTTCTAGCCCGAGTTCGAATTCTGGCTCGACGGCGTCGGCCGTGAGTGCACCACTGACTAGGACTGAGCCAACTGTGAGCAACGCCACGATGACCACCAACACGGCTTCCACCGGTCAAGCGGCAGACTTTCAGCTCTCTGGCAACAGGCGAACCTCTGGTGGGCTATTTGGCTAGTCTATCTCAGCAAGGTTTCGTTAAGATCTCTTGAGCTCCAAAACGTATAAATCACCTCAGGTCGAGTTCGTTACAAGCGCGCCCGACCTGAGCTTTTGTCCGGACTTGAATGGCCGGCCTGAGTTTGCTCTGGTCGGGCGCTCCAATGTTGGTAAGAGTTCGTTCATCAACAAGTTGACCCGTCGAAAGCGCATTGCTCACACCAGCAATACTCCCGGTAAGACGAGGTTGCTCAACTACTATCTGGTCGATGATTCGTGGGTGCTGGTGGATCTGCCGGGTTACGGATTCGCCAAGATCTCAAAGAAAGAGCAGGCGCGCTGGCGCCGCTCTCTCGAGGAATACCTGTCGAAGCGTGAAACTTTGCTCGGGGTCTTGCAGTTTGTGGACGCGCGTCACGGCCCCCAGAAGAACGACATCGAGATGAATCGGTGGATTCTGGAAGCGGGGCTGCCAGCGGCGATCGTCGTGACAAAGCTGGACAAGGCCAAGAAGTCGCTCCATCCTAAGATCCTTGCCGAGACGAAGAAGGCGCTCTCTTCTGAGCGTGGATACTTTCAGTTCTCGGCCGAAACCGGGCATGGGTCTGAGGAGATCTGGCAAGCTCTCTCCAAGTGGAGAGCGAGCAAGTAGAGTTCGCTCTCTCGCTTTTCGCTGTGAATGGCGAGGTTTAGGTCGCGGGGTTGCTCTGCCGCTCGCAGAGGAACCAATGAACCTGATTTTTCCCTAAGGCCTTGGCTTGGTACATGGCGAGGTCTGCCACCCGGATAAGGTGCTTTCTGATCGCTTCGACGGGTTTGTTCGTGGTGTCGAGTTGTCCCAGGCAAGCCACACCGATAGAGGCGGTGACCCGTCTGTCTAAGACGACCGAGTTGGTGTCTTCGCTCTCACCCTCACAGAGGAGCACGCTGCTCTCGATGGATGAACGAATGGCCTCGGCGAGTTGATCGATCTGGTCTTTTTCGGCTTTGGGGACAACGACGACATACTCGTCGCCTCCGTAGCGCGCGGAAACTCCACCGTATTTCTGGGCGACGCTGCCAATGAGATGGCCGCACTCGCGAAGGGCTTGGGAGCCGACGAGGTGCCCGTGGGTGTCGACCACGCTTTTGAAGTGGTCGAGATCGAGAAATATCAGTCCTACCTCATCCCCGCTCTCTTGCGCCTCACTGATCACCTGGGAGAGATATCGGTAGAGGTAGCGGTCGTTGAAGAGTCCTGTGAGGTGATCGATCAGGGCAGCTTCCTTCTGTCGCTTGGCCTCCATCATCAGATGA